>JAXDJL010000196.1:0-5639 GCA_034665685.1 Actinomycetota bacterium
AGCGAATGAGGCTCTACGGATTGGGCGCATGGCCAGGCAGTCTACTTAACGCCCAGGCGGCGGCGGGAAACCGCGTAAAGGGCCAGCAGGATCACGACCACGAGGGCAAATCCGGTGGCGCCCCCGGGATCGTCTCCGGCCGCCGGGGACGGGCTGGCGGATGGGTTGGGCTGCTCGGCGTCCGGATCCGGCTCGGCGAACGGGATGAGCTTCACCGCGCTGGTGGTCGAGTAATAGAGCCCCTGCGGGCCCCAGGCCACCGCAACGATGGCCTCGTCATCGCTCACGATGATATCGTCCGACCGGGCCACTCGCCTGTCTTCGTCGAGCGTAACCTCGTGGAGGGCGGGGACTCCGTACGCGCCGAAGAAGAGATGTCCCGCCACCTCCTCGGGGGCCGACGCTGGAGCGAACGCGATGCCCGTGGGGACGATCACGCTCTCAAAGGAGAGGACGGGATCGGTGCATCCCTCGAGGTCCGGCTCGGAATCGCATCCGGGCCCACTGAGGAGCGGCCATCCCAGATTGCTGCCGCGGACCGCGCGGTTTATCTCGTCGAACGCGCTGGGGCCGTTCTCCGTGGTCCACGCCGTGCCGGTCATCGGGTCGACCGCGAGACCGAACGGGTTCCGATGACCGATCGAAAGCGCAGGCGAGCCGGGCCATGGGTTGTCGTCGGGGATGGCCCCGTCGGGCATGAAGCGATAGATCTTCCCGCCGAGGACCGACGGATCCTGCGACAGTTCGGCCTGGTGGGTCTCGCCGTTCGAGACGAGCAGCATCCCGTCGTGGTCGAAGGCAACCCCTCCGCCGTTGTGATAGCCCCCCGCGGGGAGGTCCGGCACCACGACGCGGGGCTCTCCCCCGTCGATGGGGACGCGCCAGACGTCGTTCGCACCTCCGTCGGGATCGGTGGCGAACACGTAGACCGCGCGATCGAGCGGGTCGGGAGGAACCGCTATGCCGAGAAGTCCGTTCTCGCCGGCCGAGTTCGTCGGGATCGTGGCGAGCGGCTCCGCCAGGAGCCGGCCGTTCTCCACCACGCGGATGCGCCCCTCCCGCTCGTTGACGAACATCTTGTCGAAGCCGAACGCTATGCCGGTCGCGAACTCGAGCTCGAACATCGTCTTCGGCTGGGGAGCGGCGGTAGCCGCGGGGCCGAGCGGGAGAGCAAGCAGCAGAGCCGTTAGCAGTAGAGCCGCGAGCGAGACCGGCCCGGCGCGGCGGCGGAGCCTCATTCCCGTCCTACCCGGAAGGCGTCGGGGTTTCGCTCGGAGCCGGCGCGCTCGGTGATCCGTCCGGCGACGGAGACTCGAAGGGCTGATCCTCGTCGTTCGAACAGGTCTGGCCCGACTCGGGGCCCTTCCCGGCGAACTCATCGATGAACTCGTTCACGGCCGCCTCGTCGAGGGTATCGAGACGCATCAGGTATCCCCACGCGGTTACGGCGATGGGCGTTTCCATCCCCGAGTAGGGAGCCGACAGGACGTTCTCATCCGCGCCCCTAGCGATGTCTTCGATCTGGAGGATCTGTTCCGCGGGCAACGTCGGGTCGTATTGGATCGCGACCGCGCCGTGCTCGAGGCTGTGCACCTGAACGGAGTCGGCAATCTGTGAGTCGTGCACGCCGCACGACTCCGGCTGACCTGCATGCGGCCCCGACACCGGGGGCTTCGTCGGATACGAAAGGGACTCGGCGTCCGCGGGATGTTCGTTGACTCCCGCTTGACTGAGCGCCTGCACGGTGTGTCCGTTGATCTCGCTCGGCACGCCACCGCGAAGGACGATGAACCAAAACAATCCGGCCGCCAAGAGCCCGATCATCGCGATCCGGATGATCCGCTCGCGCCTCTGCTGGCGCAGCTGTGCAGCCAGGGCGTCGGCCTTCTGGCGACGCCGTTCCTCTAGCTGCAGACGCCGCTTCTCGTTCGGATCTACCCCCGGTGTAGCGGCCCTCTTCCGCTTGTTCTTTCTCGCCATCGCCAGTGGAGGCTATCTTGACCCGCACATGAGTTCACACACCTGGCAGCTCATCCTCGCAGCGGGGTTGATCTTGAACGCCGTGCTCGGGTTCGGCTACCGCGTCTACCGCCTCGGGAAGGGCGGCCCGATGGGAGACGTGATCGGCCAGGCGGTGCTGGGAGTCTTCCTCGCCGCTCTCGGGATCGCGGTCGCGGCGGGAGCGGGATGGCCGCGCTGGCCCGCACTCGTTTACGGGCTCCTCTTCGGGGTCGTCGTCATGCCTCTCTGGACCCTCGCGGTTCTGATCCCCTTAGAGCCCGAGCGCGCGGACTACGCCTTTACCGCCGTGTACTGGTTGAGCTTGGTTGCGATCTGCGTCGCGGCCCTTCAGGTATGAGCCGCGCCGGTTACCCCTAAGCACCCTTGGTCAGGAGGCCCCATTCGTCCAGCCTGCGGGAGAGTTCGTCGGACGTCGTCTGGTAGATCATCGCGAGGGCCATCAGGTCGTCCTCGCGGATCGTGAGCACCCGCCCGTTGAAGTCGCCTCGCTGCACCTGGATGGCGGTCGCGAAGCGAGAGATGTAGTCGCGATCCTGCTCCGGTACCTTGCTCAGGCCCTCGAGATCGATCACGACTCGCTTGCGGCTCTCCGGTGAACCGGGGGCTACCGCGCCGCCATCCGGGGGAATGATCTCCGAAACCGGAACTCCGTAGAACTCGGCCAGCTCGGACAGCTTGGACACCGTCACGTTGCGGTCTCCTCGCTCGTAGGCGCCCACGACTGCGGCCTTCCACTTCTCGCCGGAGGCCTGCTGAACGTCCTGAAGAGACATGTTCTTCTGGAGCCGGATGCTTCGGAGGCGTTCTCCGAGAGCCTTCGGATAGTCGCCATTGCCCACTGGGTGTCACCTTTCTTTCCATCTCGAACCGATGGGGCGAACCGAAATCCTATTTTACCCAGTGAGAAGTTTCGACACTCTCCGTCAACATTCCTCCAATATTCGCTACTTTCCGTATTCGATTGCCCCGGTTTAGGAGGGGCGCCGGTAGAATCAGCCCATGCGAGCGCTGTGGAAGGGAGCCATCACCTTTGGGCTCATCACGATCCCCGTCCGGCTCTACTCCGCCGTCCAGGAGAAGGGGCTGAAGTTCCACATGCTCCACGGTGAAGACGGGGGCCGCATCAAGTACAAGCGGGAGTGCGCCAAGTGCGGCAAAGAGGTGTCCTGGGACGACATCGTGAAGGGCTACGAATACTCGAAGGATCATTACGTGACCTTCACGGACGATGAGCTCCAGGCTCTCGATATCGACTCGATCCACGCCATCGATGTCGTCTCCTTCGTGCCGCTCGAGGACATCGACCCCATCTACTTCAACAAGACCTATTACGTCGCTCCCGAGCCCTCCGGCCTGAAGGCGTACAAGCTTCTGGCCGAGGCCCTCGAGGCCGAGGGCCAGGTCGGCATCGCAAAGGTGGCTCTGAGGGAGAAGGAACAACTCGCGACCGTGCGGCTGAAGGACGACGTGTTCGTTCTCGAAACGATGCACTGGCCGGACGAGATCCGTGAGCCCGAATTCGAAGAGCTCGACAAGAAGGTCAGCGTTCGCGATGCCGAGGTCAAGATGGCTCGCCAGCTCGTGCAGCAACTGTCGAGCGAGTTCGACCCCACGCAGTTCCAGGACGATTACCGCGCGGCACTCGAGCAGCTCGTCGAGCAAAAGGTCGAGGGCGCGGAGGTCACGGTCGCGGCACCTCCGACGGAGGAACCGACCAAGGTCGTCGACCTGATGGAGGCACTCAAGGCATCCGTTGCAGAAGCGAAGAAGAACAAGAAGACCACGGCAAAACCGGCGCGTCGGAAAGCCGCTTCGGAGTAGCGTTTTACCCAGCCCGGCCCTAGATCGCTTAAGGACCTGCCCCTTGGACACGATATCCGTATCGATCCCTGCATCACCTGCCTACATCCAGGTGGTGAGACTCATCGCGTCCGGTCTCGCCACTCGTCTCAAGTTCACGATCGACGAGATCGAAGACCTGAAGATCGCGGTGGACGAGCTGTGTGCTTACCTCACCGGCTCCCAGGGCCGCGAGGGAACGTTGGAGCTGAATTTCAACCTGGCGGAAGACTCCCTCGAGATCACGGGGGCCGGGAAGTTCGCGCCCGGCCAGAAGGCTCGAACGGAGCTCACCGAGTTCTCGAAGATGATCCTCGAGACGGTGGCCGATTCCGCCAGCCTCGATCAGCAGAACGGCACACCAACCTTCAGTTTGGTGAAGAGCAAGCGATGAGCGAACGGATGATGCTCGACAAGAACGAGGTTCGAGAAGTCTTCGTCGCGTACGGTGCAGCAACCTCGGAATCGGAGAAGGCGAAGTACCGCGAGCAGCTCGTCCAGCAATACATCGGCCTGGTGGAGTTCCTGGCCCGGCGCTTCCGGAACCGCGGGGAACCGCTGGAGGATCTGGTCCAGGTCGGCACGATAGGGCTCCTCAAAGCGATCGACCGCTTCGATCTCGATCGTGAGGTCGAGTTCTCGACCTACGCAACGCCGACGGTGGTCGGCGAGCTGAAGAGACACTTCCGCGACAAGGGCTGGGCCGTCCGCGTCCCTCGACGCCTTCAAGAGCTTCATCTCGAGCTCACGAAGATCGTCGGCCACCTCGGCCAGGAGCTGGGACGATCGCCCACCGTCGCCGAGATCGCAGAGGCCGCAGGAACGTCGGAGGAATCGGTACTCGAGGGTCTCGAGATCGCGCAGGCCTACAACTTCACCTCCCTCGACGCGCCGATCGACACCGAAGACGGAAGCTCGACCTCGTTCGCCGATCAACTCGGCGAGGAGGACGCGCACCTCGAGCACCTCGAGTACCGCGCGTCGCTTGCACCAGAGATGGCGCGTTTGCCGGAACGCGAACGGAGCATCCTCTACCTCCGGTTCTTCAAGGGACTGACCCAATCCGAGATCGCCGAGAGACTGGGGATCTCGCAGATGCACGTCTCCAGACTGTTGGGCAGAACGTTGATGAAGCTGCGCGAGGCCTTCGAGGAGTGATGTTCGCGGGCCGGCGGTCGCTCGCCGCGATCCTCCTCGCGCTTCTCGCCGGCTGCTCGCTTCCTCCCGTCGACCTCGAAGGAGAGAAGGCACTTCCCCTCCGGTCCACCGTCTACGCCGCCGACGGCACCCGTCTCGCCCGTCTCTACCGGCAGAATCGATCGCTCGTCGATCTCGAGGCGATGCCGGAGGAGCTGATCGACGCGGTGCTCGCGGCCGAGGACGCTCGTTTCTACGAACACCGCGGTTACGACCTCCGAGCGATAGCACGAGCCGCGTTGGTCAATCTGAGGGAAGGGCAGGTCGAACAGGGCGGAAGCACCATCACCCAGCAATACGTGAAGAACACTTACTTCCGGCACCCCAGTCGTACGTTCGAGCGCAAGGCGCGCGAACTGCGTCTGGCGATCGAGGTAGAACGCCGTTACTCCAAGGACGAGATCCTGGAGCGCTATCTGAACGCCGTCTACTTCGGTGCCGGGGCCTACGGCGTCAAGGCCGCCGCGGAGACCTACTTCCGACATGGTGTGGCCGAGTTAACGCTCGCCGAGTCCGCCCTGCTCGCCGCATTGATCAAGGCCCCGTCCCTTTACGATGCTCTCGATCATCCCGATCGAGCG
>JAXDJL010000197.1:0-12483 GCA_034665685.1 Actinomycetota bacterium
GAGACGATCTACGTTCAGTCGAAGTTCGATCAGGACGTAGACGGCGACCTCGACCTCTTGGCTACGGACATCATCCGGCCGAAGGAGACCGAGGACGGTCTCAAGGTTCCCGTCATCTACGAGATGAGCCCCTATTACCAGGTCTTGGGACGAGGCAACGAGTCCGAGACCAAGGAGGCCGAGGACGGCGACTTCCAGCCCTCGGTCTACCCCCTCTTTTACGACAACTACTTCGTGCCGCGCGGCTACGCGGTAGTGCTCCAGGATGCCAGGGGGACGCGCAACTCGGAGGGCTGCATGGTTCTCGGCGCCGACGAGGAGGAGCAGGACGGCGTTGCCACGATCGACTGGCTGAACGGCCGTGGGAAGGCTTTCCGCGCGGACGGCACCGAGGTCAAGGCGGACTGGTCTACCGGCAAGGTCGGAATGATCGGCAAGTCGTACGACGGGTCGATAGCGAACGGGGTGGCGAGTACCGGGGTTGACGGCCTCGAGACCATCGTTCCCATCGGCGGCATCAGTCGTTGGTACGACTACCACTTGAATCGCGGTGTGCAGTACGTCAACGCGTACGAGACACCAAGCCTGTTCACGTTCGTCATCGATCAGACGCCCGCCGACGATCCTCAACGGGGACAGGATTGGGTCGAGGCGACATTCGCCGAGGCAACGGTCTGCAGCGCCTCGGGCAGTGAGATCTCTGCCAGTGCCGCCGACCCGCAGGCCGACTACAACGAGTTCTGGGACGCGCGTGATTACCTGAAGGATGCGAAGAAGGTTAAGGCCAGTGTCTTCGTCAACCATGGGCTCAACGACTGGAACGTGAAGCCGAACAATTTCGTGCAATGGTGGAACGCGCTTGCGAAGAACGGCGTGCCCCGCAAGATGTGGCTCGCACAGACCGGTCACGTCGACCCGTTCGACTTCCGGCGTAAGAAGTTCGTAAACACGCTTCATCGCTGGTACGACTACTGGCTGCACGACATCAACAACGGGATCATGAAGGAGCCGCAGGTCGACATCGAGCGTGGTGTCGGTAACTGGAAGACGTACGGAACCTGGCCCGCAGCCAAGGCCCGCAGCGTGCGCCTGTTCCTTAGGGAGAAGAAGGGCAGGAAGCCGGGCGGTCTCGCGTTTGCGCCCGCGGAATCCGACACCCAGAGCTACTCGGACGATCCCAACCAGGAGGAGTCGGAGATGGTGTCGGGCCGTTTCGTGGAGAAGCCATCGCGTCTCCTCTTCGAGACGCGGAAGCTGAAGCGGTCGATGCGGCTGAGCGGAACGGTCAAGGTGAAACTGAGAGCCACGGTGGATCAGGTGGACACGAACTTCACGGCCCTGCTCGTCGACTACGGCAAGGCCACGCGGGTGGATCACGAGGGCTCGGGCGAGGGCGTCAGCGCTACCGGCAAGGAGACGTGCTTCGGCAAGAGCACACCGGAGGACGACGCCTGCTATGGGAGCCTGCGCAGGACGATCGCCGAAGAGCCTTACGAGATCGTTTCGCGCGGCTGGCTCGACGCTCGTCACCGCAAGTCGCTCCGGCAGGGTGAGCTGCTGACCCCGGGCGAGACCTACAACTTCAGGTGGACGATCTTCGGCGAGGACTACTTCTTCAAGAAGGGTCATCGGCTCGCGATCGTGATCGCCGGCAGCGACGCGACGTGGACGATCTCGGACCCCGAGGCCGCCGGCGTAGAGGTGGCACTCGCCAAGAGCTTCGTGAAGCTGCCGCTCGTGGGAGCCAAGCGGGCGCTGCGCCCCTATTAGGTTTCATCTCCCGATCCGCTAGGTTCTCGAGCCATGTTCGAAGGGTTCGAGTTGTCGCTCGTCGACGTTGGGGACGCGGTTCTGCGCGTTCGGCAGGGCGGTTCCGGCCCCGCGGTACTCCTTCTGCACGGCCACCCGCGCACTCATGCGACCTGGCACCGGGTCGCGCCGTTGCTCGCGCAAGAGTTCACCGTTGTGTGCCCGGACCTCCGCGGCTACGGAGAATCGACGGGTCCGCCGACCACGTCCGATCACGAGCCCTACTCGAAGCGCGCCACCTCGGGCGATCTGGTGAAGTTGATGAGCCACCTCGGGCATCCTCGGTTCGCGGTGGTGGGACACGACCGGGGCGGTTACGTGGCGCTGCGGCTGGCGCTCGATCATCCCGAGCTCGTCACGCACCTGGTGGTGTTGGACGGTGTCCCCATCTGGGAGGCGCTCGACCGGTGTGACGCTGCGTTCGCTGCCAAGTGGTGGCACTGGTTCTTCTACGGCAATCCCAAGGCCGACGCCGAGCGCGTCATCAATGCCGATCCGGACGCTTGGTATGGAGGCAGCCCCGAGGCGATGGGGGAGGAGGCCTACGCCGATTACCGGCGAGCGATACACGACCCCGGGACCGTGCACGCCATGATGGAGGACTATCGAGCAGGGCTCACGATCGATCGCGCGCACGACGACGTGGATCGGTCGGCCGGCAACCGGGTCTCATGCCCGGTTCTGGTCCTCTGGGCCGAACGCGACGACATGGAGGACCTCTATGGCGACGTGCTCGCGGTGTGGGAGCCGTGGGCTGCAGACCTCAGCGGCCGCGTCATCGACAGCGCACATCACATGGCGGAAGAGGCCCCGGAGGACCTGGCCCGGGAGCTGCGCGGATTTCTCGTCTGATTCGGGCTTTCTCCGAGTCGCAAGAGGAACCCCGGCCGGTCGCGCCGAAAGAGTGCTTAAACGACCAACGGACCGGGGGGTGCCATGCAATATCGAGACGATCCCGAACGCCCACCATACGGAAGGGAGCTCCTGACTCGGGTCATCCTTCCGGCGCTTCTGGCCTCTGCCGTGCTGGTGCTCCTGCTCGCTCTGTTGCTGAGGCCGGTGATCGAGTCGTCGGCGGAGGACGCTGCTAGGGACGCGGTCCAGGCTCCTCTCCAGCGCGCGGAGGATCAGATCGCGGGACTCGCCAAGAAGCTGGGCTCGAAGCCCCCGGCGGCCTTGACCGACAAGGGCGAGGGATCGTCCGTCAGCCCCGCCGACGGCCGTCTGGAGATCGGCGGGAACGACAGCTTCTCCGTTCCGGACGGACAGACTCTCTTGATCACCGATCTCATCCTCGAGAATCCCGAGGGCGATTCCGGCAGGATGGTCATCAGCCGGGGTGAGACTCCTCTCTTGGAGGTGCGCTTGGATAACTTCCGCGACCTCGACTACCACTTCGTCTCTCCGATCGTGTTCGAGTCGGGCGACGAGATGGTCCTGAGCGCGAGCTGCGCCGACGGGTCGTCGTGTTCCCCGGCCCTCTATTACGTCGGTTCGATCCAAAAGGGATGAGTCGAAGCGTTTCGCCGGGAGGTATCGCGCGGTATCTCGTTTGCCTGCTGCTTCTTTGCGCGATCGCCGTACCCGCGGCCGCGCAATCGTCTGCCTCGATCGCGATCGATCCGGATTGCGGGCCCGAGGGCAGTGCCGACGAGGCACCGTACGAGATCGTCGTGCAAGGCAGTGGGTACGAGGCCGGTGACGACGTAGAGATCTATTTCGCCGGAGAACGACAGGACAACCCTGACCAGGAAGACGTCGTTGCCGACGAGAGCGGAAGCTTCGGCACCGTCATCCATCCGGCTCGCCGCTCCGCCGGCTCCTACGCGGTCGAGGCTCTGCAGAGACATGGGGAGGGCTCCGTTTCGTCCCGCGCCATCGCTTCTTTCGTGGTGCCGTGCCCCGAATCCACGACGACTACGGAACCGTCCCAGGGGTCATCGCCCACGACCACAACTCAGATCGGGCCCGGGCCATCGCCCAGCCCCTCACCCACCAAGAAGCCCGGCGACAAGCCGGACAAGAACGGGCCGCGCAAGTTCAAGCCGCATCTCTCCTTCGGGTCCGCCGTGGGGACCCTCGGATCCGTTGCCGAGGCGCGGGGCCGAGGCTTCCCTCCGAGAACGAAGCTCGTGCTCAGGTGGAGCGAAGGCGCGGGCTCGGTCCGAGTGCTAACGGACGGCAAGGGTCGATTCGAAGTTGGAGCTCTCGTCTTTCCCAACGACGTGCTCGGTCCCCGCCGGCTGGTGGTCGAGGGTCGTCGGTTCCGTCCAGTACGCATCCGCTTCCTGGTGGTTCCGTCTACCGCCTCTCCTCCGGACTTCGTGAACCGATGAGGTCAGTGCTCTCCTAGAGGGACCGAGTAGGAAGTGCCCGACTGCTGCGAGACGAAGCGGGCGCTGTGGACCTCCCGCAGGTCGACGTCCACTCCTGCGCCCCACTCCAGGTCGTCGACCGCGAGCTCGAAGGAGCCGAGCCCGATCCGCTCTCCGTCGTGCATGAGTAGCTCCGCTCGGTAATCCCCGGGAGGCATGACCTCTTCGAAGGCGACGAAGATCCAGGGCCGGGCGCCGTTGTAGACGAACAGGTCCCCCGCTTCGGCGCCCCCGGGATCTCTTAGAGAGAAAACTCCGAAGTAGGTGCCGTCCGCCTCATGGAGCACTCTCCCGTACTCGGCCGCCAGCCTCCGGTCGTCCCTCGTGGCCAAGACGACGCCCCCCGCCGCCAGAACCGCCACCAGCGCGGAGGCCACCGCCGAGCGCCACGACGGCCGGTGGCTCCTCCCCACCCGGAGGTGCTTGAGCGTGGTGGATTCGAACCCGGACGGAGGTTCCGCCTCGGGGGCGAGGAGCAACAGCCCGTCCGCGATCTCTCCGAGTTCCCCCACCAACTGTTTGCACTCGGCGCAGCTCGCGACGTGTTCCAGCACGCGCGCTCGTTCCTCCGCACTCGTGATCCCCAGAGCGACCTCCGCGGCGAGAGCCCGTGTTCGCTCGCACTCCGGGTTAGTGCTCATCTCGTACCTCCATAGACTTGCGGAGCTTGCGGATAGCGGTTCGCAGGCGCGTCTTCACGGTCCCCTGCGGCACGTCCTCGAGCGCGCTGATCTCGCCGGTGGTGTGCCCCAGGAACGCGGCGAGCACCAAGGTGCGTTTCTGCTCCTCCGGAAGAGAGCTAAGTGCTTCGCGCAAACGGTCGATGTCGTCTTTGACCGCGTAGTCATCGACTGCTTCGGCGTTCCTCTCCGAACGAGCCTCGATCATCGCTACGACCGTGCCGGGTTCCACAGGATCGACCCTCTGCATCCGCACCATGTCGACGGAGACGTTTCGGGTGATGGTCAACAGCCATGTGGCCACACCTCCGCGGCGCGGGTCGTAGGCACCTGCATGTCGCCAGGCTCGGGAGAACGCTTCCTGGGAGGCATCCTCCGCCGCCTTGCGATCTCCGAGGATCGTGAGAGCGAGCCCGAAGACCCGGTGTTGGAACCGGCGGATGAAGGCCGTCGACGCCTCGGGATCCCCGGCCCCCAAGCCGGTCAGTAGCGATTCATCCGAGAGCGTCCACACGTTGTTATACGTGGCCCGAGCGCAGCGGGATTGTCAAGTTGGGCAATCCCTCGAACGTCCCCTCCCGTATTACCCCCAAGAGGCTGCGCAGGAGGGACTCACGTGAAGGGGGCCGGGTGAAGACGATCGTTCGCATGCTCGTGATGGTAGTGGCGGGAGGCGCCTTGCTCCTTCCGGCGACGTCGGAGGCCGACACGCAACGGTTCAAGGCCGCGGGGTCGTCGTCGGGGGACTGGTCCTGGGATCCCGTCGTGAGGAGGATCGTGAAGGGCGACCGCATCGTGTGGAAGAACCCGACGGGGACGACGCACACCGTCACCGCGTGGAAGGGGTCGTGGTCCAAGGACAGCACGATCGCCTCCGGCGAGACCACCGCCAGGCGCTTTTTCAAGACGGGGGTCTTCAAGTTCCGGTGCATGATCGGATCCGATACGCCCTTCGCTCACTCGACGGTCTCGGACGGTGTTTGTTCGGGTATGTGCGGCACGGTCCGGGTCAGCGCCCCATGAGGAAGAGCGCGGGATACATGGCACGACGACGTTATCTGGTGCTCCCTCTGGTGGCGATCGCCCTGGTGCTGAGCTCGTGCGGTGACGATTCCTCGGACGGTGGCGGCACGCCCGCCACCAAGCAGGTCGAGGTAACCGCGGCGAACCTCTCCTTCGATACGGCGTCGATCTCTGCCGAACCAGGCGAATCCGTCGAGCTCACACTCACGAACTCGGACGACACGGAGCACTCCTTCACCATCGATGACGTCATCGACGTCGAGACCGAGGGGGGCGAGGAAGCCAGCGATACCTTCACGGCGACCGAGGGAACGTACAAGTTCTATTGCCGGTATCACCCGGATCAGATGAACGGCGAGCTGACCGTAGGCGACTCGTCTTCGGACACCGGTGGCGGCACGGACACCTCCAGCGGTTCGGCAGGCGGCATGGATTACTAGATACGGCGACGCGTCGGAGCTACGCTCCGATCATGGAACCTGTCCAGTTGCTGCAGGAGCTGTTGCGCCTGGACACCACGAACCCACCGGGCGACGAGGGCCCGGCGGCCGAGGTTCTGCGCGGATATCTGGACGCGGCGGGGGCCGAGACCTACATCCACAAGAGCGAGAGCGGCCGGCCGAGCCTGATCGCTCGCCTCCCCGGCCCCTCTAGTGCTGCGGCGCTCGTCCTCGTGTCGCACACCGACGTCGTTGCCGTCGAAGAGCAGAGCTGGACCCACGATCCGTTCGGCGGGGTGATCGAGGGTGGCTTCTTGTGGGGTCGCGGCGCCTTGGACATGAAGGGGATCGCCGTCATGCACGCGGTCGCTCTCGCCGCGTTGGCCATCTCGGGTGCGGAGCTACGGCGCGAGGTGATCCTTCTCTCGTTCGCGGATGAGGAGGCTGGAGGTCGCGAGGGGGCCGAGTCCGTTCTTCGGGACGTTCCCGAGCGCGCGGGGTTTCAAGATGGGCGTCCACCCCCCGATGCACTGGGCGAGGGCGCGTTCGGACTGTCCGGCATCCTCGATCGTCCGATCATGCCGATCATCGCGGCCGAGAAATCGGTGTTGTGGCTAGAGCTGATAGCGCGAGGGGACCCCGGTCACGGCGCGTTGCCGCCGGAACGACAAGCGAACGTGAACCTGGCTCGCGTGATCCGCAGGATCAGTGGCTTCTCCGCGCCGCGCGTGCACCCTGTGATGAGAGATCAATTCGGGATCATGGCGGAGCATTCGAGCGGAGCGCGCGCGGCAACATTCAAGGCTCTCGCATCGGGAGCCGGCTCTCAGGTCGCGAATGCGTTGCAGAAGCCGCTCCGGAAGCAAGGACCGATAGCCGCACTTCTATCCGACACCGTCACTCCCACGCAGATCCAGGCGGGCTACAAGCACAACGTCGTCCCGGGCGAAGCGCGCGCGTCCTTCGATTGCCGGCTGTTGCCGGATACGGATGTGGACGATTTCGTGCGGAAACTGAGCAAGGTGTGCTCCAAGTACGACGTGGTGGTGAAGGAAGTCGCACGGCACGGTGGCCCCGTCAGCGATCGGAGTCCGTTGTTCGATGCGATAGGGCGAGTGTCCTCGCGCATGCACGAGACGCCCGTGGTGGTGCCCTCGCTGACGTCCGGGATGACAGATCTTCGTTACCTGCGTTCCCGGGGAGCCACCGCCTACGGGTGGGTGCCTCTGGTCCTCGACGCCGAGCTTCTGGGCACGATCCACGGCCACGATGAGAGGATCGAGGTCCGCGCTTTCGAACATGCGGTACGCGCGATGACGGACCTCGTCGAAGAGGTTTCCGTCTAGAGCGCAGTCACGCCTGGAAGTCCTCCTTCAACATGTCCATCAGCAGCCCGTCGTGCCATGCGCCGTCCGGCCCGCGCTCGTAGCGCCGCAGGACGCCGACCCTCTGGAACCCGACGCGCTCGTATGCCCGGATGGCCGCTTCGTTATCGAAGGCGGGATCGATCGTGAGCCGGTGGTGGCCGCGCTCATCGAACAGATAGCGGGCCAGGGTTCGGATCGCGTCCGTGCCGAGACCCTGACCGTGCAGGGAAGTGGTTAGGAAGATGTCCATGCCGGCGTGCCGGTACATCGGCTCGTTCTCTTCGACGTACTGGATCGCGCCGATGACCTCTCCCGCGAGCTCGAGGATGAAGACCTCGTCCACCGCGACGAACTCTTCCTCCATGGCGTGTTCGTCCACCTCACCCCAGCGCCGGGCGACCTCGGGTTCCCGGCGGATCCGGATGAGATCGTTCAGATCCTCGGAGCGACCGGGTCGCAGCACCAGGCGCTCTCCTTCGAGGACCACCTAGCCAGGCTTGACCGCGACGAGTCGTTCGACCACGGCTCCGGGGCCGAGACGGTCGCGCTCGATGACCTCGAAGCCGTTGGCCTCTACCTGCTGCAACGGCCGCCTGGTCATGTGCTCTCCCTCGAGCCGCGCGGTCAAGAGCTCGATGAGTTTCTGTATCCAGAAGACCGGCTTTGTGGAACTGCGGATGTGATCGACCAGGATCAATCTTCCGCCCGGGCGGAGGACTCTTTTCATCTCGCCGACGGCCCGATGTGTGTCCGGGATGTTGCAGAGCGAGTAGGTGCACACCACGTGATCGAAGGACGCATCCGGGAAGGGGAGTGAGTGGGCATCGCCTTCCTTGAGCACGACATCGGCTTTGTTCGATCGCGCCAGTCGCGCGCGAGCGATGGCGAGCATCTCGGGGCTGAGGTCGATCCCGGTCAGACGGACGCCCGCGTCGTAGAGGGAGAGGTTGAGGCCGGTACCTACCGCCACCTCCAACGTGTCTCCGCCTGCCTTGGAGCACGCCCACGCGCGGTGTTCCGTCCCGAACACCCGGCGTTCGAAGAAGCCGATCGACTTGTCGTACTTGTCGGCCCGCTTCGCCCAAGACCGCTTGACCTTGGCGTTCCGGCTGCCGAGATCTGCCGGGTGGTCCGCCGTCACGTCACCTCTCAGTTCGCGTTGCTCGCTAGGTGACGCGGACCGATAGGACGGGGGGGAGGTGGCGCGCGACGGTCGACCAGGTCGCGCCGCCGTTGGAGGAGCCGAAGACTTCGCCCGAGGTCGCTCCGAAGTAGAGCCCCAGGTCATCCCCGCCTCGCTGGTCTCCGCAGAAGGCTTGTCTCAGGATGGTGAGGTACGCGTCGTGGTCCGGGAGACCGTTGCCGCGTGCGGCCCACGTGGAACCTGCATCGCTCGTCTCGAATACCTGCATCCTCCCGCCGGGAGTCGTCCGGTCCTCCGCCCCCGTGAGAGGGATCACGAAGGCGCGTCGACTGTTGGTGGTATCGATCACGAGCGGGAACCCGAAGTCCGACGGCAGTCCCGTGCCGACGCCGATGTCGTTCCATGTCTGGCCCATGTCATCGGAGCGGTACACGCCGCCGTGGAACTGCATGAAGATCGTCTCCGGCGCGATGGGACTCCGCTTGATGTCGTGCACGCAGAGACCCTGCTCGTCGGCACGTGCTTCCTCGGGGACGTAGAGGGGCACCAGTCCCGTGAAGCCCTTGCGCCAGGTGTCGCCACCGTCGTCGGTGAGCCAAACGCCGGCGGCGGAGATGCCGATGGCGATCCGGGAGGGATCCCCCGGCCAGGGACAGATCGAGTGGAGGCACAGCCCTCCGGCGCCGGGCTGCCATTTCTTCCTCTCCGGCCGATCCCACAGGCCGCGGTTGAGCGCCCAAGTTTGTCCGCCGTCGTTGCTTTGGAAGAGAGCCGCGGGAGCCACGCCTGCGTAGATAACGCCGTCCTCGACCCCGGGTTCGATGGTCCAGATGCGGTCGACGGCGGCACCGGCGTCATCGGGGAAGACCGGTCCTTCGGTCTGTTCCCATCCCTGGGTGGGATCGTCGGACACGAAGACGCGCGGCCCGAAGTGAGAATCGGTCACCGAGGCGAGATACGTGTTCGTGCGCGGATCGCGTATCGCATATTCGACGGTGTAACCAGCAAACGCGCGCCCGGCCATTTCCATCTCCCCGCCGCGAGGGCCGCGCAGCACGACCCGCCCTTTGCGAGTTCCGACTAGCAGTTCCGCCTCTTCCGAGCCCCCCGAGATGGACGGAAGGATGCGTACATCATCGGCCTCCTGCACCGAGTCTTCGAGACCGACCGTTTCGCCGTTGACGAAGATCTTCACGTGCGGTCGGAGAGCTCCCAGTTCGTCTCGCAAGCGGCCCGTTATACGCGGGTAGCGCGACTCGAGCTCGGTGACCAGTCCGTCGACGTCACTCGCCGAGACGTTGACCGTGTCGTCGCCACCGGCCAGGTCGCGAAGCATGGAGGGGAGGTGAACGGTAGTCATGATGGGACGCTAGCGCACCGAGCGGGCCTTTGCTCCGATAGGTCCTTCCACCTCGTTTGAGGTTCGCGTTAGGCGGACCCGTACGCCGGAAGCCAGGTCCCTCGGAGGGCTCCGGCCTCATCCGAGGACAGGAACGCGATCGATGCCGCGATGTCCTGTGGGCTTACCCATTTGCCGGGATCGGCCCCCGGCATGCTGCGCCGATTGGCGGGTGTATCCAGGGTCGACGGCGCGATCACGTTAGCGGTCACGCCCGTTCCAACGGCTTCCTCAGCGATCGTTTCTGCCAGTACCGCGACGCCCGCTTTCGCGACCGCGTAAGCAGCTTGTCCGGCGCGGTCCTGCCGTGCGGTACGACTGGACACGAACACGATCCGACCCCAGTCACGCTCGATCATCGACGGCAGGACGGCTCGCGAACAGATGAGGGCCGAGCGTAGGTTTAGGTCGAGCATCCGATCCCAGGTGGCGAGGGAGTGTTCATGGACGGGTTCCCCGCCCTTCCAAGCCCCCACAAGATGGACCAGAACCTCCACCGGCCCGAGCTCTGCTTCAACGGTCTGGAGCGACCTACCAACAGAGTCATGGTCTGTGACGTCGGTAGCAACGAGCATTGCCTGATGGCCGAGCTCGTTCAGCTCCTCTTGCAGCGCGTCGGCCTCCGCCTTGACGACCCATGTGACGGCGACGCGGTGACCGTCCTCCAAGAAGCGTCTTGTCACGGCCGCACCGAGAGCTCCCGTGCCACCCGTGATCAGGACCGTGCGAACGGCGCGGCTTCCGCTCACGCGCGAACCCTTGTTGCCGCGAAAGTCAAGAACTCTTCCCTCGATGCCGGGTTCTCTCTCAACAACCCGTACATCGTCGAGGTCACGGTCTTCGTACCGGCGGCTTGTACACCGCGCATCGCCATGCACTGATGCTCGGCCTCCAAGACAACGCCGACACCTTTCGGGTTGAGCTCTTCCTTGAGCCAATCCGCGATCTGCTTGGTCAAGCGTTCCTGTACCTGCAGCGAACGCGCGAAGTAGTTGACGATGCGAGCAAGTTTCGACAGACCGACGATCCGATCTCCGGGCAGGTACCCCACGTGAGCGACTCCGTGGAACGGGAGTAGGTGGTGGGCGCACAGCGTGGCGAACGGTATGTCTCTCACGAGGACCAGCTCGTCGTAGTCGTCCACGTTGTGGAAGGTCGTTGCGTTGAACGGCTCGGGAGTTAGGAGCTCGTCGTACATCTGCGCGACGCGCCGCGGTGTCTCCCTCATGTTGGGATCGTCTAGATCGACGCCGAGGGCCAACAGGAGATCGCGAACGGCTTGCTCTGCCCGCCCGAGGTCGCGCACGGAGGCGAGCGTTAGAGACGGTGTACTCGTCTCGTCGATCGGTTTTGACGGCGCTCGTTGACTCACGACGCCTTCTTTGCTTCCTCGAGCACGACGCAGCAGCGTCCTGGACTTGGGGCGAACTTGGCGCGCCATCCATCTGCGCGAAGGCCCTGCAGCACCCCACTGATGAACGCTTCGTTAAGGCCACATACGAGCTCCGCGTTCTGCTGTGCGAGTGAGTGGAAGGGGCAGTTGGCGAGCACTATCCCGTCCTCTTCCGGACGCGGTTCGAATCCCAATGCCGCCAGCAGGTCTTCCGCGGCGCGCGCCTGCCGTCCTGCGGACGTTGCCACGCGGCCCCGGCCGGCGGTGCCCAGGTCGCGGCCCGTCTCCAGACCCACCCGCCGGGCCGCGTCTATCGCCGACTCCTTGGGAGAGCGGGAGGACAGAGCCTCGACCAACATGCTCCCGACGAGGTCGTAGGCGCGCTCCGGGATCGAGACGGCGAGGGCGGCACCGGATGGTTCGTACAGCTTGGAGCTGCGGCCGGCCCCCGGTCCTCCGCGCCCCGGTCGGCGGGCATAGTGCGCCTTCAGCAGGCCGTGCTCGACCAGCTTGTCGAGATGGAAGGCGGCCAGCTTCGACGAGATCCCAACCTCCTCGCCCGCCTCCTCCCTCGAGACGGGGGCACCGTTGGCTCGGATGAAGACGTACATGCGGCGACGCAGATCGTCGGCGAGAGCGCCTATCGAGCGGGCCTCCGGACCGAGGGTCTCTTTCACGGGCCGAGTGTAACACTAAGAACTATGGGCGTTAGAAATGGCCCGAAGGCTCTGCTTCCCGCAGGACTTACGCGCCGGGGCAGCGAACCATTGCGGCAGCACATCCCCACGCTGAGGAGAAGCGATGTCTTGGAGTCCGGCCGTTTCTCGGGGCCGCGCACGGAGCCGTCCTGCCG
>JAXDJL010000198.1:0-8416 GCA_034665685.1 Actinomycetota bacterium
GGTCGGGTTGATCAGGAACCAGCGCTCCGCGTAGTAGCCCTCGGGGGCCGACCACGAGCGCGTGACGACGAAGGGGAGGGTCTTCCCATCCTTGATCGGGATGCCCGATTCTCCGTACAGAGACTTGGCCGGACGCACGCTGGGGCTGAGGACCTTGCGCTGGGATCCCGAGATGTCTGCTTCCACGCCGGGAACGATATCAATGCCGGCGCGTGTTCTCGGTCTTAGACGACCTTCATGTCGACGATCATCGGCCGGCCGTCTTGGTCGGCCCACCGCGATTCCACGGTCGCCTGCTTGTCCTCGCCGGAATAGCGGATCAGCACCACGTGCTCGTCTCCCGCTACCTCGATGCTCAGAACCTCGGCACCCGTGACCGGCCGCGGCAACTGCGGCATGACCGTTCCCGCCGCCTCCCTGCCGGTCTCGGCCAAATCCTGCGACGCCGTCCTCAGATCGCCGGCAACCACTGCCTGCCCGTGACCCTCTGCGTGTTGACGCACCGCCTGCTCATCCATCGCGCACCCCCTATCCGTTAGCCAGTTTCAGTATCCGGTCGTAAACGCTCGGGTCGTCCTCCTCGATCACCGGGAAGCCGCCTCTCTTGCCCTCCCAATGCATCTTGATCCCGGGGTTGTGGAAGTCGGAGCCGTCGGGAGTGAAAACGTGAGGGCTGCCATTCACCTTGCTGTTCTCTGCTACCTCCATGTCGTCGAACACATGATGACGCGCGCGCCCATCCTTCAACGCGGTCTCGAGAAGGGAAGCGTCGAGTCCCTCGACATCGCCGGCGACCTCGAGGATCACGTGCTGCAGGGAGATGCAGCGTGAGTCCCGGAAGAAGGCGACGCGCAGAGCTCTATCGAACCGGTCGCTGAGCCCGAGGCCCTGCTCCTTCGCGGCGTGCACCGCCTCCAGGGGAAGGAGCGTCGTTACCGGGTAGGTCGCGGGGTGCTCCGTCCAGACCTTCCATCCCGCCTCCGGGTCGTGTCCGCCGGCAACGGCGATCTCGGCGTTGAGGGTCAACATGGGCGTCGGTCTCGAGTTGAACAGCTCGAGAGGGAAGCTCCGGATGTCGAACGAGATGTGACCGGCCAACCCTTGACGCTCCCGAGCCGCATGTAAGCGGTAGACGGCCAGATGAGCCCACGGGCAGGCGATGTCGCCGAAGAGGACGACGGTATCCGGCCTCACTTCGATCATGCGCGCAGGTTAGCGGAAGACCGTAAGGTCGTTGTCCGTGTGCGTCTTCTGTTCGATCGTCGCCGGTGAGGAGTCGGCAGAGATCGTGTTCGAAGATGAGAGAACCATGGCCTTCCTGGACGTCCGGCCCCTCTTCCCGGGGCACAGCCTCCTCATCCCGAAGGAGCACCACGAGACCCTCGGCGATCTTCCGGGGGCGCTCGTGCCTGTGCTCTTCACCAACGCACAGTTCCTGTCGCGCGCCGTCGAGGGTGGGATGGAGGCACAGGGAACCTTCCTCGCGATCAACAACAAGGTGAGTCAGAGCGTTCCACATCTGCACGTCCACATCGTTCCCCGGCGCAAGAAGGACGGCCTGCGCGGCTTCTTCTGGCCGAGGCATCGGTACACGAGTGCGGAAGAGATGACGCGCGCCGGCGATGCAGTGCGCGGCGCGGTCGCGGCGCTCCAGGACGAAGAGCGGTGACCGAGGAGCTGACCATCCGGTCCACCGACGGTCTCACGCTGGATGCCGCGCTCGACGTGCCGCCCGATCCGCGCGCCGTGCTCGTCTTCTGTCACCCTCACCCGCAGATGGGCGGAACGATGAACGCCCCGCTTCTGATCGCGATCTCCGAAGCTCTGGTGGATAAGGGCTGGGCAGTCCTGCGCTTCAACTTCCGCGGAGTCGGCGGGTCGGAGGGCCAGTCTGGGATCGGGATCGAAGAGAAGAAGGATGCCGAAGGTGCCATCGCTGAGGCGAAGGAGCGTTTCCCGGACCTGCCGCTAGCGATCGCGGGCTGGTCGTTCGGCGGGGCGGTTGCCGTCGCGGTTGCCGCTCAACATCCCGAGCTGGTGGCCTGCGTCGCGATCGCCCCCGCGGTTGAGGAGAAACCCGACGTCACATCGGGACTCCCGCCGGCCTCGGAAGTGAATCTCCAGCTTCCCCTGCTGTTCCTGGTCGGCATGAACGACCGACAGGTCGATCCCGAGGTCTGCGGGCGGTGGGCCGAGGAGGTGGGTGCAGAATTCATCGCGATGCCTGGTGGCAATCATTTCTTCTGGGGCAAGTACGACGACGTGTCGCGCGAGGTGGTCCGTTTCCTCGAACTAGCGCTCGAAGACAAAGGGAAGGCGGTTGAGTGATGCGTTTCGGGATCGATGTGTCGCAGCACCAACTCACGTGGGACGAGCTGACGTCTCGCGTCGCGTTCGCCGAAGACGCAGGCTTCGACGGCGCGTGGGTCTTCGACCACTTCAAGCCGCTGTACGGAGATCCGTCGGGGCCCTGCATGGAGGGATGGTCGCTGCTCGCCGCCCTGGCCGCCGTGACGGAACGGATCCGGCTGGGCGCGCTGGTGACTGGTGTCACCTACCGTCATCCGTCGATCCTCGCCGCGCAGGCTGCGACCGTGGACGTCATCTCGGGGGGCCGGTTGGAGATGGCCATCGGAGCCGCGTGGTTCGACCAGGAGCACCGCGAGCTGGGTGTCCCGTTCCCACCCAACGGTGAGCGCGCTCGCCGGTTGGAGGAGGCCGTTCAGGTGATCCGACTCCTCTTCACGGAGGACGGCGCCAGTTTCGACGGCCGCTACTACCAACTGGACGACGCCTCCTACAACCCGAAGCCGGCCCAATCGCCGCACCCACCGATCTGGATAGGAGCTAGTGGCGAGAAGTTGATGCTTCCGATCGTCGGGCGTCACGCAGACGTGTGGCACGCGTTCGGCTCGGTCGACCAACTCAAACGCAAAATCCGCATCGTGGAAGAAAGCGCGCGGGAAGCGGGGCGCGATCCATCCGACATCGAACGCGCAACCGCGCTGTCCATCTCGGAGCCCTTGGACGAGGTGCTCGAACAAGCAGAGGCCCTTCAGGAAGCGGGCTTCACCTATCTAACGGTCAGCTGGCCCGAGGCCGGACGACCGCGCGTCGAGGAGTTCATCGAGCGCGTGATGAAGAGGTTCACGGCTTGACCGCGCGCCGCCTCATCTCGTAGAGCATCACCCCGACCGCCACCGAGAGATTCAAGGACGACGCGCTACCCGCCATGGGCAGGTTCACCGCGACGCTGCCTCGCCCCAGTACCTCGGGCGGCAGTCCCTGCGTCTCACTACCGAACAGGAACAGACAGGGGGTGTCGAGGCCGGCCTCCCACAAGAGTGTCGGCGCGTGCACCGAAGTCGTGATCACCTCGACCTGCTCCATCAGGCACCACGCGAACAGTTCGTCGACGTCGGAAGCGCGGTGGAACGGCACGCTGAAGATCGTGCCCATGCTCGCCTTGACGGATTGCGGATGGAAGACGTCGGTCGACTCCCCCACCACCACTACACCGGCCCCCCCAACCGCGTCGACCGTCCTGATGATCGACCCGAGATTGCCGGGGTTCCCGACGTCGAGCACCGCGACGAACACCGAGTTCGGCTCCGCGACCATTGAGGTAAGCGGCCGCTCCTGCATCTCGACCACCGCCGCCAGGCCGGACGGATGATCCCGGACGACGATGCTTTCGAACGCCTCACGTCCCAAGAACATCGTCCGCGTCCCCGCCTCGCGCTGCTCCTCGATCGTCTTCCATGCCCCTTCGGACGTGAGCAGATCGGGGGCGACGAGAAGCGTGTCTATCGGGGCTCGATGGTCGACCGCCTGGCGCACGTGAGCGATCCCTTCCACCAGGAACCGACCCTCGACCTCACGGAACTTCCTTTGGCGGAGCTTCCGGATGCGCTTAACGGTGGCGTTCTGCGGACTCGTGATCAGGTCGGGGTCCATCCCGAGCTCCCTACGGAGCGTCGGGTGCGAGCTGCCGGAAGAACTCGTCGCAGCGCGTCGCCTCGGCCGTCTCGCCGATGCGGCCGGCAGCTACGCCGAGGCCGCGCAGAGATCGAAGGAAGCCTCGGTTCGACTCGTGTGCCCATGGGACGCGTCCCTGCCCGCGCCATCCGGCGCGCCGGATGCGATCAAGCCCCCGGTGATACCCAACGCGGAAGTACGCGTAGGCCTCGACGTCCCGGTCTCCCTGCAACGCGTCCTCGCCCAGCGCCGCCCATGCGGTGAGGCACTCGGGCCACTTCGCCGCCACGTCGGAGCTCGAGGACGACGATCGAAGAGCCTCGAGGGATCCCTCCGGTTCTTCGATCGTCGTCTCTAGCGGTTCTCCAACGGGAAGCTGGCTCATGCTCGCCATCGTACGCGCCCCGAGGGATCATCCGGTCGCGGCAGACCGAGCCGCCAACGGGTCAGATCAGTTCGGGCTCTTTGAGGTCGATGTAGGTCATGTTGCTGAAGAGCTTGCCGAACTCTTCGGGAGGACCTGAGTTGTCCGAGGCCGACTCACGCTCGCGCGCCTCTGCCTCGGACTTGAAGTACATGACCTGCGTGAACTCGCTGCCCCCCGGGTGCCAGACGACCATCCCGCCGAGAACGTCGGGGCGGTTCTCCCTGAGCATGGGCTCCATCTGCTGCCCCATCTCCTTCGCCTTCTCTTTGTCGGAGACGCTCCCCTGCATCACCTGGACGAATCCGGCGTCGTTGGAGCCGCCGCCGAGGAACTCGTCTACCTCGGTGGAGTCGACGAAGGTCGAGCCCGGCTCCAGATACTGCTCGGTCTCTTTCCACCACTCGCCCTGCTCCGGGCGATCGCTGTTCTTGCGGGCCGCTTCCTCGGATTCGAACCGTGCGATCGTGACGAAGGTGCCGTCGGTTGCGATCCCACCTGTGCTGCCCAAGAAGCCGGACGAACCCGGCTTCAGCTCTTCCACCCACTTCTGATTCTGCTTGCGCAGGCCGGCCTCGTCACTTGCCTTGCCCTTGATGATCTGAGCGAACATCTGACTCCTCTCGTTGCGGTTGGTTGCTCCTCACTTGACCACCCGGCGAGGGACAGCACAAGGGGGGTGAAACCGTGAGAAACGCCCCCTGCGCTTCTCTGGGCCCGTAGTCACGCACCCTGGCATCTGAACGGCCTAGTCCGAGTGGGCCACTCTGAAGATACGTAGAACAGGTGGTTGTGGCTCCCCTCCCCGAACCGCTGTAATAGGGGTGGATATTCACAAGCGGACGAGAGGGGCATCATGAAGGCCGCCGGGAAGTGGCTCACCGTCACCGCGGGCGTCGGCGCCGTCTGGTACGTAGCGCAAGCGATCCTGGCGCGCATGATCGGGATCGTGGCCTTCTTCGTCGCCGCCTTCCAGGCACAGGTCGAGGAGATGTCCAACGCAGCCCATAAAGCCGACGATCTCTCGGTTGAGACGGAGCCCGGGCTCCCCCGTCGTCTGGCCGCCGACCGCGCTTACCGGAGCTCGGAGGAAGCCCAGACCCTTATCGACCTCCGCGAAGAGATCAACGCTCCGTAGCCTTTAGCGTTCTACGTTCTACGGCCGGTACCAGCGGTCCCAAGACTCACGCGACAGCTTGAAGTGGTAGCCGCTGAAATTCTGGCAATAGAGGCCGCTCCGTCGCGAGACGCAGATGCGCCCGCGTCGCTGCCACGTTTCTCCATAGCCGAGGACGGGTGGATCCTGCGCCGCGATGGCGTCGGAGGCACAATTGGGCCGCGCCCTGCTCGATCGGCTGAGCAAGAGACCGACCCAGTCAAGTTCGCACGGCTTCTTGGGCTCCGGTTGCAGCCCCGACCTGATGTCGCAGCGGAGCAGGTTGTCGGTGCGCTGAAGCGAGCACTTGATGTTGCCGGACGGCGTTTGGAAGTTCCGCGTGCTGAGATCCTCTGCCTGCGCTATGGGGAGCGCGGTGCTCATCGAAATGATCAACGCGACAAAGAGAACGCCTTTCTTCACCATGCATAATCCTCCGGAGCGGTCTTGTGGCCGGGCCAGATCTCGTCGAGACGTTTGAGCTCCTCCTCGCCCAACCGGATCTCCAGCGCGCGCTGGGCGCCCTCGAGTTGGTCCATCGTTCGGGGGCCGATGATCGGAGCGGTTACTGCGGGCTGATGCAGCAGCCATGCAAGGCCTACGTGCGCGGGCTCTTCACCAACATCCGCGCAGAACTTCTCGTATGCCTCGACCTGATCGCGATGTTGTTCGAGGCTGTCCTCCGAGCGACCCGAGCGGCGGCGGCTCCCCTCCTTCTCCTTCTGGAGCACGCCGGCGAGCATCCCGCCGTGAAGAGGGCTCCACGGCAACACGCCAAGCCCGTAGTCCTGGGCGGCCGGTATGACCTCCAGCTCGATCTGTCGCTTGGCGAGGCTGTAGATCGACTGCTCGGAGACGAGGCCCATGAAGTTCCTGCGCTTCGCGGCCTCCTGCGCCTTCGCGATGTGCCATCCGCCGAAGTTGCTCGAGCCGCAGTAGATGATCTTGCCCTGCTGACGGAGGACCTCCATCGCCTCCCAGATCTCATCGAACGGAGTCTTCCTGTCGATGTGATGCATCTGGTAGAGGTCGATGTGATCGGTTTGGAGGCGACGTAGCGACTCGTCGCAGGCGCGCCGGATGTTGAGTGCCGAGAGAAAGGTGTCGTTGGGCCAGTCGCTCATCGAGCCGTAGAGCTTGGTGGCGATGACGGTGCGCTCTCGTCGTCCGTCTCCCTTGGCGAACCAGCGGCCGACTATCTGCTCGGTGACCCCTTCACCCTTCTTCCAGCCGTACACGTTCGCCGTGTCGAAGAAGTTCATCCCCAGCTCGTGGGCGCGATCCATGATGGTGTGCGCGTCCTCTTCGGTCGTCTCCGGTCCGAAGTTCATCGTGCCGAGGCACAGCCGCGAAACCCTGAGTCCGCTACGCCCTAGATGTTTGTAGTCCATGGGGCTCCTTTCGATCGAGGCTTAGCATCGCGCCGTTCCTCGAGTCCGATGTGCCCCACTTTGGGGCTTTCAAACGGACCGAGACGCGCAGCCGGTACCGATTCTCACCGAATCCGGGAGGTACGGGAGACGGCGACGTCGAACATCTCGGCCATGAAAAGAATCCCACTGGTCGTCCTCGTCCTGGCCGTTTTCGCCCTCGGCCTTCCTCTTGCCACGAATGCGATAGCTCAGACACCTGCTCCCGTAGGAACCGGGCGCGAGACCGAGCCCGTCGTGATGACCGGCGAGCGCTTCCCCGAGTGGGCAACCGCTGCCGACGTTGCTCTCGAAGGGCCGACCGTCAACGGTGGGCAGTGCGAGATCTCAGGGCACGAGAATCCCGGCGAGGGACCCTGCACCCACAACCAGTACGAGGATCCCGACTTCCAGTCGAGCGACTTCCTCGACGAAGAGGGTGTCGATGTCGACAGGTTGCTCGGTTACCGCTGGGACGCGGCGACCTCTACCTTCGAGCAGATCCCCTTCCAGGTCGATGAGATGTTCGTCCGCTACCTCTCCAACAACAACTCGGGCTTCGCCTTTTACTCGGAGACCGACCAGCACACCTCCTACGCATTCGATCGCGAGGGTTTCCGGTGGACCGAGGACCGCGGAGACGATCCCGCATACGCGGGCGACCCGATGGCTCCCTGTCTTGCCAAGCCCGCAAGTAACGTGGCTCCGGACCCCGTCAAGGGCCTCGACACCGACGACGAGCTCGTCTTCATGTACAACGACGCGGGCGCGCAGGCGGCTGCAGACGCACTCCTTCCTCCCGGCATCCAAGACTCGTACGAGGTCGTGGTTGCAGACCCGACCAACCCCGGGGAGGTTGGCTTCGCTTACGTGATGCTCGCCGGTCCGTCCGGCCCCGCTCCTGCCTTCGACGAGACGAACGGTTACGTCCGCTACCAGCGGGATGCCGCAGCCGACGACAACGTCTTTCTCTTCTCCGAGTCCTCGTACGAGGGCTACGGCGCGGCTCCCAAGGGGGCCTGGTTCAACCCGGCCACGGGAACGTGCGTGACGAACGACCCGCGCCAACGACGCCCCGGCGATCAGGCGACGATCTCGACGCCTCGCTACCAGTTCCGTTACGACGGCCGCTGGCTGATGACCGAGCTCCACGTATCGGAGCAGGCGAAGAACGGCGAACGTTTCTCAGACCTCGGCACTCTTTCCTCTGACTGGTACGGGCCCGACATCATCGACCAGTGGAAGGCGCGCGCGTTCCAGCAGCGTCCCTCGGGTAAGACCCCCTGTTGCGGTTACGAAGAAGAGGTCAACAACTGGGGAGGATCGACGATCCTCATGGGAGAGCTGTCGGGGCCGGTGCGAACGATCCGCGAGACGTGGGGTGCCGACTCGGGTACGAACGTCGTCCGCCGCGAGATCTTCTATCGCGACGAGATCCGCTTCGGCTCT
>JAXDJL010000199.1:0-2627 GCA_034665685.1 Actinomycetota bacterium
CGTCCTCTAAACTCGTCGCCCGTATGAGCGAGCCCCTTCCCACCCACGATGACCTCGACGTCAAGGGACGGAGGGTGATGGTGCGCTGCGACCTCAACGTGCCCCTCCGGGACGGCGAGATCACCGACGATCTGAGGATCCGTTCCGCGGTGCCGACCCTCGAGGCCCTGCTGAAGAAGGGGGCCAAGCTCGTCGTGTGCTCGCATCTCGGGAGGCCCAAAGGGAAGGTCGACGAATCTCTCCGGCTGGCCCCCGTGGGGCGCCGGTTATCCGAGCTCCTTGGACGGGACATCACGATCGTCCAGGAGGTCGTCGGGGACGAGGCGACTCGAGCCAGCGAGTCGGACGATGAGGTCGTCCTCCTCGAGAACCTTCGCTTCGAGCCGGGAGAGACGAAGAACGACCCGGAGTTCGCCGACGCGCTGGCGGCTCTAGCGGAGGCATACGTGAACGACGCGTTCGGAGCCGTGCACCGCGCCCACGCGTCCGTGGTGGGCGTGCCCGAGAGACTGCCGGCCGCCGCCGGCCTCCTGCTGCATGAGGAAGTTGAGAAGCTCGAGCGCGTACTTCACTCGGCAGAGCACCCCTTCGTCGCCATCCTCGGTGGGGCGAAGGTGTCGGACAAACTCGGGGTCATCTCGAACCTCCTCGAGCGCGTCGACACGTTCTGCATCGGGGGGGCCATGGCCTTCACGTTGCTCGTTGCCCGCGGGGAAGAGGTGGGCCGGTCTCTCGTCGAGAAGGATCAAGTGGATGAGGTGAAGAAGACCCTTGCCGAAGCGGACGCCAAAGGAGTCGAGATCCTCCTTCCTTCGGACGTGGTCGCAGCCGACTCGCCGGAAGAGGGCGCGGCGCACGAGACCGTTCCGCTCGAGAAGATCGGCGATCGCCTGGGCGTGGACATCGGTCCGGAGACCGCTGCCGCTTTCGCGAAGGAGATCGAAGGAGCCAAGACGGTGCTATGGAACGGACCGATGGGCATCTTCGAGATCGACGACTACGCGGAGGGGACGCGCAAGGTAGCCGAGGCGGTCGCGGCCGCAACCAAGAACGGCGCCTATACGGTGGTGGGAGGAGGAGACTCGGCCGCCGCACTGAAGCAGCTGGGTCTCAGCGACTCGGTCTCGCATCTCTCGACGGGAGGCGGGGCTTCGCTCGAGCTACTCGAAGGTAAGGAGCTACCGGGTATAGCGGTGCTCCGCAAACAGAAACGTTCTGAGAAAGCAAAGGAGCTGTCATGAGGACGCCGCTCATCGCGGGCAACTGGAAGATGAACAAGACGCACCTCGAGGCCATCGTGTTGGTTCAGCAACTCGGACACGAGCTGGCCGACCACAGGTACGACAAGGTGGAGGTCGCAGTGTGCCCGCCGGCCACTTCCCTGCGGACCGTGCAGACGTTGATCGACTCCGACCGCTACTCGTTCGTCCTCGGTGCACAGAACATGCACTACGAAGAGGACGGTGCCTTCACCGGAGAGGTGTCCGCCGCGATGCTCGCCGCGTTGAAGGTGCATTACGTGATCCTCGGTCACTCGGAGCGCCGCGAGCTGTTCCACGAGACCGATGAGTCGGTCAACATGAAGGTGAAGCAGGCCTACAAGCACAAGCTCGTGCCAATCATGTGTTGCGGGGAGACCGAGCAGGAGCGAGAGGCGGGGGAGACCGAGTCCAAGGTCGAGCGCCAGGTGCGTCAGGGCCTCGAGGGACTGAAGCCCGACCAGTTGAACCAGGTCGTCGTCGCTTACGAGCCCATCTGGGCCATCGGCACCGGCAAGACGGCCACTCCCGAGGATGCGCAGAAGACGGTCGCATTCATAAGAAGCGTCCTCGCCGACGCGCATGGGGCGGAGACGGCCGATGCGATCAGGATCCTCTACGGCGGAAGCGTGAAGTCCGGCAACGCAGCATCTCTTCTCGAGCAGCCCGACATCGACGGCGCGCTCGTCGGCGGAGCGTCGCTCGACGCGGCGGAGTTCTCGGCCATCGTGAAGGCGGTTAGGTGAGCCCTTCCAAGATCATGTACGTGATCCTCGACGGTTTGGGCGACGACCCATTGCCGCAACTGGGAGGGAAGACGCCTCTGGAAGTCGCGCAGACTCCTCACCTCGATCGACTGGCGCGCGATGGGAGGAATGGTTACGTCACGACGGTGGGCGAAGGGATCGCACCCGAGTCCGACATCGCCGTGTTCGCCATCCTCGGATACGACCCGCACGAGCACCACACCGGTCGCGGCCCCCTCGAGTCCGTCGGCGTTGGCGTCGAAGTGAACGACGGCGACCTCGCGTACCGCGTGAACTTCGCGACGGTCGAGGAAGACGGCGACGGTTGGGCCATCGAGGACCGGCGCGTCGGCCGCGACCTTTCCTCGGAAGAAGCTCAGGCTCTCGCGAAGGAAGTGCAGGAAAAGGTAACCATCCCCGGAGCCTCCTTCGATTTCCGAGCGACGATCGGCCACCGGGGCGTCTTGGTCCTCCGCTCCGACGAGGGGCCACTGTCCGCAGAGGTCGAGAACTCGGATCCGGCGTACGGCAGGCAGGGAGCGCTCGGCGTCGCGAAGGAAACCTTCGACAACCACGTCGTGCATGTGACTCCCGTGGCGGGCCACGAGGACGACGAACCGGC
>JAXDJL010000200.1:0-10694 GCA_034665685.1 Actinomycetota bacterium
CCCCGCCACCTTCGAAGAGGTCGAGATGGAGGCCGGCGGCCCGGGGGCCCAGATAGGACGTCCGCACTTCGCGGCCGTCCTGGTGCGCCACGGGGCCGTGTCCGACTATCAGACCGCCTTCGACGAGTATCTGGCCAAGGGAGCGAAGGCGTACGTCGGTCGCAAGCTCTACAAGCCGGAGGAGGCCACCCGGCTGATGACAGGGGCCGGCGTCGTTCCCGTGCTCGCCCATCCCTTCACGATGAACCTCCCGATCGAGGAGCTCGAACGATTCGTTGCCGGTTTGGTGGGGGCAGGGCTCAAAGGCATCGAGGGGTACCACGGAGACCTTCCCGAGGACCAGCAGGAGCCCTTCCGCGCGGTGGGCGACGAGTTCGGTCTCATCGTGTCCGGCGGCAGCGACTACCACGGCGAGATGCGCCCCGATCGAGGTCTTCCCGGCGGGAAACACGGCGTCGTGGTTCCGGAAGAGGTGCTGGAAGAATTGCGGAACGCCGCCCGCGCTCTGACCCCCGGATAGGGAGACATCAACATGTTCGTTACGCGCAGCACCCGGCACGACAAAGCCGACGTCCAGGAGCTGTGGGATGCAAGCGGCTACGGCGACTCAGATGTGAATGAAGGGAAGATCTTCATCGCGCGCGACGGCGCGGTGGTCGGGACCGTGAGGATGATCGAGGTCGCTCCCCAACTGGTTGTGATCGACGACGTGGTCGTGCGCGAGGATCGGCGCGAGCAGGGGATCGGACGTCGGCTGATGCAGACGGCGCTGAACAGCATCGGCGGCAAGCTTTACCTCTGCTGTCACGAAGACAAGAAGACCTTCTACGGTCACTTCGGGTTCGCCGAGATTCCCAAGGGGGATCTGCCGACCCCGGTTGCGGAGTACCTGAGCAAGACCGGCGACCTGGACCCGCCGGAGGGTCACGAGCACTTCTTCCTCACCGCGCGCTAAGCGCGTGCGCTGCCGCTAGGGGCAGGTGGAGCCCTTGCAACGACGGTCGCGCGTCAGCATCCTGTGCAGGCTCGCGACATCCGGGTCGTTCTTGAGCCTCTTGTCGGCGAGAACGTTGTGGTTCTGCCACCGATCGCTCTTCAAGTAGTAGTACTCGCGGAATTGGATGACCTCGTCGTCGGAGTCCCCGTAGACCTCAGGTGAGGTCCCGATGTCTCCCCACCCGTACGTCTCGATGTATTGGTACTCGGGCGTTCGGATCGAAGCCCAGCTCGGTGTCTTCGTCTTCGGTGTGTGTTGGTATTCAGTGAAGATCCGGGAGCGCGACCAGTCGGTCTGCAGGAGAGAGCTCCCATCGAGCGGGTACGTGGGGTCGGGCGCGACGCCCGTTGCTTCCAGGATCGTCGGCAGCAGATCGACGATGGACACTTGTCTGGAGTCGATCCCTCCTTCGAGGATGTGGCCGGGCCAGCGGAGGGACAGCGGGATCTTGATCGATGCCGTGTAGGGATTGCTCTTGGATGCGGTGGGGCCCAGCATCCCGTGCTCGGCCCACAGGAACCCGTTGTCCGACATGAACACGGCGAGGGTGTTGTCGAGCTCCTCGAGGTTCCCCATCTCGGTCAAGACGTCGGCGACCAGATCGTCCACCGACATCAGGGTGCGCATCTGGCTGGTCCTGGTCGATGCGGCGTTGTCGAGGTCCGCCTCGGAATGGCGAACGTAACCGGGCTTGTCCTTGCGGCTCTTCTCGAGCATCGCCGGGTTCGGGTCGAAGCGAGAGACCGGTGCCCCCGAATAGTCGGGTTCGGGAACGGCGGGGGTATGAGGAGCCAGCGTCGACACGTACGCGTACCAGGGCTGCTCGTCCTGTGTCTCCGTCTCGTGCAGGAACTCCAACGTCTTCTCGGCGATGTAGTCGGTCGAATAGGTGTCGATCGTTTGCACGGTGCCGTCGACGTTCCACTTGCCCTCGAAATAGCGGTGGCTCCCGTTGTTCATGGCCCACCTGTCGAAGTAAAGCGGTGAGCCTTTCCAGGAGTTGAGGAACTTCCCGAACAGAGCGGTCCGGTAACCACTGTCGTGGAGGTAACGCTGGACAGTGGACTCCTGATCGAGGTTGGCGGTCTGCGCGTTGTTGACGACACCATGGTTGTGCGAGTACTGGCCCGTCATGAGAGAGCTGCGTGAAGGACAACACTGCGGCGTGTTCGCATACGCTCGCGTGAATTTCGTGCCGGTTTCGTTGAACCAATAGCGCGCTTGCGGCATCACCGACATCGTTCCGATCCGTTGGTCGTCGGTGACGATGATCAAGATGTTGGGCCCAGACGTGGCCTGTGGCGCTACGGGAGTAGAGCCGCGAGCATGGTGACGGAACGTTACGTCGGTGCCCAAGGTCATCACCAAGGCCACGAGCGAGACCACGGAGATCCACCGCAGTGGTGCGAGACGGGATCTGGTCGTAGTGGGGAACGTCACCCGAGCCACCCTAAGACGACGGCCGGCGTACTCGAAGTCCCAGCGCTTACGCGCAGCCCCATGCACTTGCCTGCCCGCCTGCGATCATCCGAGCCGCCGTGCGCGCCTGCGCGACGGGGTCCCAGATCGAACCGTAGCCGTTGCTTGCCCACGTTCCGGGGTGGAACTGGAACAGGCCGTAGTAGCCGGCCGGGTTGTACGCGTTCGGGTTCAGGCCGGACTCACACGAGGCGATCGAAAGAAGGTAGGCAGGATCCGCCCCGAACTCTTCGGCGGCGGCGGTGATGATGTCGGCGATCGATCCGGTGGGCGCGGGCGGGGGAGCGGCGACGATCGGCGCGCCCGTGGTTGCAACCGCCGTGGTCGTGCCGGTAGGAGATGGGGTTGGGTCGGGTCGCTCGGCGAAGATCTGGTGACGGAACCGCGAGGCAGACGCCGCGCTCTCGGATGTCTCGACGCCGCGCACGCCCTTGCCCAGTCCGGTCAGACGAGCGAGCGCGTCGAAACCGACGTTCGAACCGGGGATGCCGCCGGCGGCGGCCAAGATCGCGCTCACCCACAAGACGAGAACGATCCGTTGACGGCGTCGCCTTCGGCGGTGACGCGTCGAGAAATGCAAACCATCCATTACGCAAACCTCTCCGTTTCCGTTGGAAATGCGGTCTTGGCGACCGCCCCAGGGGTAGCTTTCTAGCTGCCCAACGGGGTTCTCCTCTGGGCCCGGAGTATGTGCGTTAGTGAACGGGCCCGAAGTGCTTGTGGGACATTACGCCACCAGGTGAAGCTCTCCTGCCGCCGGGAGACCAACGATTCCGGCTTATCCTTCTGACCCATGAAGAAAGCCCTGGTCACGGGCGTGACCGGTCAGGATGGGTCCTACCTGGCGGAGCTGCTGCTCGCCAAGGGATATGAGGTCCACGGCCTGATCCGGCGCTCCTCCTCGTTCAACACGCACCGCCTGGACCCCATCTATCGGGACCCTCACGAGACCGGGGTCCACTTCTTCATGCACTACGGGGACCTCTCGGATTCCGGCTCCTTGGTGAACCTCATCAGGCAGCTCGAGCCCGAGGAGATCTACCACCTGGGGGCCCAGAGCCACGTGAAGGTGTCGTTCGAGATACCCGAGTACACGTCCGACACCACGGGCATGGGAACCGTTCGGATGCTCGAGGCGATCCGCGCTTCGGGTGTGGACACGCGGTTCTATCAAGCTTCGTCATCCGAGATGTTCGGCGCGGTTCCTCCACCCCAGAACGAGGGCACTCCGTTCCATCCGCGCAGCCCCTACGGCGTTGCCAAGGTCTTCGCGTACTGGATGGCCGTGAACTACAGAGAGGCGCACGGACTGTTCGCGAGCAACGGGATCCTTTTCAACCACGAGGGGCCTAGGCGCGGCGAGACGTTTGTCACGCGCAAGATCACGCGCGCCGTCGCGCGCATCAAAGCCGGCATCCAGGAGAAGTTGTATCTCGGCAACCTCGACGCGAAGAGGGACTGGGGGTACGCCCCCGAGTTCGTCGAAGCTATGTGGCTGATGCTGCAACAGGACGCCCCCGGTGATTACGTCATCGCGACCGGCGAAGCACATACGCCGCGCGAGTTCGCTCAGCTCGCGTTCGATCACGCCGGGCTCGACTGGGAGAAATACGTCGAGGTCGACCCTCAATACTTCCGGCCGTCCGAGGTCGACTATCTCCTTGGAGACGCGTCCAAGGCGAAGAAGGAGCTCGGCTGGGAGCCGAAGACGTCCTTCGAGGAGCTCGTCCGGTTGATGGTGGATGCGGACGTCGGATTGTTGGAGGACGAGATGTCCGGTCGCCTTGTAACCCAAGATCGGGACCACTCCGGGTGGTAGAAAAGGGAATCTCAGTTCTTAGGTAACGGTTGTGCCGGATAGGCACACCACGGAAGGAGAGAAGGCCCGGTGGAGATAGAGATCGGAATCGGCAAGTCCGGTCGGAGGGCCTACGGGTTCGACGACGTCGCCATCGTGCCCTCCCGGCGGACCCGGGACCCCGACGACGTGGACATCTCCTGGGAGATCGACGCCTTCACCTTCGACCTTCCGCTCATGGCATCCGCTATGGACGGGGTGGTTTCCGTCAAGACCGCCATCGAGGTTGGCCGTCTCGGAGGGCTTGCCGTTCTCAACCTCGAGGGTCTGCAGACCCGCTACGAGGATCCCGAGTCCATTCTTGCCGAGATAGCCGAGCTTCCCAACGAGAAGGCCACGCTCCGCATGCAGGAGCTGTACCAGGCCGAGGTCAAGGAAGAGCTCATCTACAAGAGGATCAAGGAGATCAAGGAGGCCGGCGTCGTTGCGGCGGCCTCGCTGACGCCCCAGAAGGTCGAGCAGTACCACAAGACCGCTCTCGAGGCCGAGCTCGACATCCTCGTGATCCAGGGAACGGTCGTGTCCGCCGAGCACGTCTCGACCCGCACCGAGCCTCTCAACCTCAAGCGCTTCATCTCGACCTACGAGCTGCCGGTGATCGTCGGAGGATGTGCCTCCTACTCGACCGCGCTGCACCTCATGAGAACCGGCGCGGTCGGCGTTCTCGTCGGCGTGGGCCCGGGGCAAGCCTGCACGACGAGGGGCGTCCTCGGAGTCGGCGTACCTCAAGCAACCGCGATCGCCGACGCGGCCGGCGCTCGGATCAGACACCTCGACGAGACCGGGCGTTACTGCCACGTGATCGCCGACGGAGGGATGCGTACCGGCGGAGACATCGCCAAGGCGATCGCGTGCGGTGCGGATGCCGTCATGATCGGCTCGCCCCTCGCCACGGCCAAGGAGGCTCCGGGCGGCGGCTATCACTGGGGGATGGCCACCTTCCATCCCACGCTCCCGCGCGGGGCCCGGGTCAAGACGTCCACGCTCGGGACGCTCGAGGAGGTCCTCCTCGGACCGGCCCACGAGAACGACGGCCGTCTCAACCTCTTCGGGGCGCTGAGGACCAGCCTCGCAACCTGCGGCTACGCCAACATCAAGGAGTTCCAGAAGGCCGAGGTGATGATCGCCCCCGCCCTCAAGACCGAGGGGAAGTCCCTGCAGACCTCGCAGGGGATAGGGATGGGCGCCTAGACTTACCGCAAGCGTCGGCCTCCCGACCCCCGCATCCGTCCGGATGCAGGGGCTTGGGAGGCCTTCTACGCGGGTTGGCCGAAACTTTATCTCTAAGCGGCCCATCTGACCTAAGGAAGCAAGGTGGGATATCATCCTGCCCTAGGAACCCAACGTCAATTCTCCGATTTACCTTGGATATGGTTGACAAATCCCGGTCCATCGGCTAAAGATACAAGCGTTATAGGTCGAAGTACCTAGGAAGTAGGTGGTGAAAATGGTCGAGAGCCTAATAATCGTAGGAATTCTCGCAGCAGTCTCGCTCCTCACGGCGGCCTTCGGGGTCGACACGAGAGACGGCGACGACTGGATAAGCCACAAGAGTCGATGACCAGGAAGGAGGACGAATTGGAGCACCACCAGGTGATGTTCATGCTGGACCCCGATCTTGCTTCGAGGGTTGAAACGCGGCCCTCATGGCGGCTTCCGGCCCGAACCATTCGTCCCGGCAGCCATTCCGATCTCCCCTACGGGGAAGAGCGGGCGCTCCGGATCCGCAGGGGTCGGTAACCATGACGGTTGCCGACCTCGACGGGATCGATCGTCAGATCCTCAGCCTGCTCCGCAAGGACGGGCGCATGTCGCACGCGGCGATCGCCAAGGAAGTAGGTCTTTCCGGGCCCGCGATCCACGATCGGGTGAGGAAGCTCGAGCAGCGCGGAGTCATCTCGGGCTACAGCGCGATCCTCGATCCGGAACTGATGAACCGCACGCACGCCGCCTTCGCGCTCGTGACCCTTTCCGAGGGCAGTGAGTACGCGGACGATGAACCGATCGTTCAGAAGATCTGTGCCGAGCCCGACGTGCTGGAGTTCCACCGCGTTGCCGGCCAGGACTGTTACCTCATCAAGATGCGCACCGCGACCAACAAGGATCTCGAGCAACTGCTTCGGCGGATCCGCTCGATCCCTGGCGTCGCGCGCAGCCGAACGACGATCGTCCTTTCGACAGAGCTCGAATCTGCAACCGTCCAGGTTCCCGCCGCCGAGAAGACGCAACTCGAAGAGGTCGTCTGACCGTTCTCGTTGTGTTGTTCAACGGTGGCGGTGGGATGAGTACCATTCGGCACCATGAGTGAGCCCCGTACCGTCCAAGACCTCCTCGAGGTGGGCGAGCGCGTGATGGGCGATAGCTCTTACATCTTCGAAGACCACGACAAGCTCGATGAGGCCGAGCAACTGCTCGCGATGTGTCTCGGTGTCGAAGAGGACGACCTCGATGATGACCACGAACCGTCTCGGCGAGAGCGCGAGCGGTTTCTCGCGTTGGTCGCGAGACGGGCGGCCGGCGAACCCCTTCCCTTCTTGACGGGCCGGATCGAGTTCTACGGGCTCGATCTTGTGGTCAGGCCGGGGGCGTTCGTTCCTCGCCCCTCTTCGGAGCTTGCCGTCACGCGCGTGCTGCGCGCCCTGAGGAGGAAGCGCGACCCGGTCGTCGTGGACGTGTGTGCGGGGGCCGGTCCGATCGCTCTCGCGATCGCCGACGAGATACCGGGGGCCGAGGTGTGGGGCGCCGACATCTCAGAAGAGGGCATCCGTCAGGGGCGACACAACGCTCGGCGTTTGGGGATCGAGAACGTGAAGTTCAAGACCGGCGACATGTACGAGCCGCTGCCGAAGCGTCTCGAAGGCAAGGTCGACCTCATCGTGGGTCACGTCCCGTACGTGCCCGCGAGCGAGATCGAGGATCTTCCGGCCGAGGTCCGCGAGCACGAGCCGATGTACACGCTGACCGATGAGGGTGACGGCTACGGCCTGATGCGGCGCGCCGTGTTCGAGGGAGTTCCTTGGTTGAAGCCGGGCGGCTGGATGTTGATGGAGATCGCTCCCGATCTTCCTCGCACGATCAAGGCCCTGTACCGAGAGGCCGGCTTAGGCGACCTGACCGTGGGCTCCGACGAGGACGATCTCACGGTGATCGTGGAGGGTCGCAGGCCCCTCGAGACGAACTTTCGCGCTCCATCGAGCAAAGCCCGGAGATAGCAAAGCCCCCGCGTTAGGCTGGCTTATGGCAACGTCACAAACCCCCTCCCCAGCGGTGCTTCCCGACAATCCGCCCGTTCTGGTCGTCGATTACGGGGCCCAGTACGCGAAGTTGATCGCTCGACGCGTGCGCGAGTGCCACATCTACTCGGAGATCGTCTCGCACGAGCTGACCGCCGCTCAACTTGCCGAACGGAACCCCGCCGCGATCATCTTGTCGGGGGGGCCGAAGTCGGTGCACTCGCCCGGCGCCCCCGGGATCGACCCGGCCGTTTTCGATCTCGGCGTCCCGGTCCTGGGCATCTGCTACGGGCAACAGTTGATGGCCCTGACTCTCGGCGGCGAGGTGGCCAACACGGGGGTCGCCGAGTTCGGCAAGGCCGAGCTCGAGGCCCAGCCGGGTGGCTCGGTCCTGTTCTCGGAGCTTCCTGACCACCAGACGGTGTGGATGAGTCACAACGACGCGGTCGTGCGTCCACCGGAGGGTTTCCGGCACACTGCCTCGACACCTTCCTCTCCCGTCGCGGCGTTCGAGAATCGCGAGCGCCGGCTGTTCGGCGTGCAGTTCCACCCCGAGGTCGTTCACACACCGCGAGGCACCGAGGTGCTCAAGAACTTCCTTTACGGCGGCGCCGATCTCCTCCCCACCTGGACGATGACCTCGGTGATCGAGTCCGCGATCGAGGACATCCGAAAGAAGGTCGGGAACGAGCGCATCGTTTGTGGTCTGTCGGGCGGTGTCGATTCTTCGGTGGCGGCGGCGCTCGTGCATCGTGCCGTCGGAGACCAGCTGACCTGTGTCTTCGTGGACCACGGACTTCTTCGCGCCGGCGAAGCAGAGCAGGTCGAAGACACGTTCCACCGGCACATGGGCATCGAACTCGTGCACGTCAAAGCAGCCGATCGCTTCCTCGAGAACCTCGCGGGCGTCGAAGATCCCGAGCGGAAGCGCAAGATCATCGGTGAGACGTTCATCCGCGTTTTCGAAGAGGTCGCCCGCGACGATCTGGAGGACGCTCGGTTCCTCGTGCAAGGGACGCTCTATCCCGACGTCATCGAGTCGGGAACGAAGGACGCTGCGAAGATCAAGAGCCATCACAACGTCGGCGGGCTCCCGGACGACATGAAGTTCACGCTCGTCGAACCGCTGCGGAACCTCTTCAAGGACGAGGTGCGCAAGGTGGGCGAGGAGTTGGGTCTGCCGGAAGAGATCGTGTGGCGTCAACCCTTCCCGGGCCCGGGACTAGCCGTGAGGATCATCGGAGACATCACATGGGAGCGTCTCGAGACGCTCCGCGGCGCAGACGAGATCGTCATGCAGGAGATCAAGAGGGCCGGACTGATGCGGGAGATATGGCAATCGTTCGCCGTGCTGCCTGCCATCCGCTCGGTCGGCGTGATGGGGGACGAGCGGACCTACGGGTATCCCATCGTGCTGCGGGCCGTTACCAGCGAGGACGCGATGACTGCGGATTGGGCTCGCCTCCCCTACGAGCTGCTCGAGCGCATCTCCAGCCGGATCGTCAACGAGGTGCCGGGGATCAACCGGGTTGTCTACGACATCACATCGAAGCCCCCAGGCACGATCGAGTGGGAGTAGGCGTTAGCCGTTGCACCTCCTAGGCTGAGCCCATGAAGCGAGATTTCCTCGAGGACCTGAACCCCGTACAGCGCGAGGCCGTGGAGCATGACGACGGCCCCGTTCTGATCGTTGCAGGCGCCGGCTCGGGGAAGACCCGCGTCCTCACGTATCGCATCGCGTACCTGATCGCCAACGGGATCTCCCCGTTCTCGATCGTCTCCATCACCTTCACGAACAAGGCCGCTGGCGAGATGAAGGAGCGGGTCGCATCGCTCGTCGGTCCGGTGGCGAACCAGATGTGGGTCTCGACCTTCCATTCGGCCTGCGTCCGCATCCTTCGGCGCGAGGCGAAGCATCTCGGGGTGCGGCCCTCGTTCACCATCTACGACTCGGCCGACACCCAGCGGTTGATCTCTCTCTGCATGAAGGAACTGAACATCGATCCGAAGAGGCTCCCGCCGCGCGCCGTGGCTGCAGCCATCTCGGACGCGAAGAACCGGTTGACGAGCGCGGGTGCTTACCTCGACTTCGCGACCAATCCCTACGAGAGACAGATCGGGAAGGTCTACGTCGAGTACCAGCGACGTCTCACGCTCGCGTCTGCGTTCGATTTCGACGACCTCATCATGAGGACGGTCGAGCTGTTCGACCGGTTCCCGATAGTGCTCCAGCAGTACCAGGAAAGATTCCAGCACGTGTTGGTGGACGAGTTCCAGGACACGAACGGAGCTCAGGCCACTCTGGCGCGGCTGCTGGCCGGGAAGTGGAGAAACATCTTCGTCGTGGGCGACGCCGATCAGGGGATCTATGCGTTCCGCGGGGCCACCATCAAGAACCTGTTGGACTTCGAGCGCGACTGGCCGGACGCTCACGTGATCACGCTCGATGAGAACTACCGGTCGACCCAGAACATCCTCAGCGCCGCCAACGCCATCATCGAGAACAACCTCATGCGTCGCCCGAAGTCTCTGTGGACTCAGTCGACGGCGGGAGATCTCATCACGCGCTATCACGCGCAGAACGAGCACGACGAGTCGTTGTGGGTCGCCGGCGAGATCCAGAGATTGACCTCCGAAGGCGGCTATTCGCTCAGTGATGTCGCCGTCTTCTATCGAGCCAACGCTCAGTCGCGGGTGCTCGAGGAGATCTTCTCGAAAGAGGATCTTGCATACCGCGTCGTCGGCGGCGTGAGATTCTACGAACGTAAAGAGATCAAGGATCTTCTCTCGTGGCTCCGTGGAGCGACGAATCCGTCCGATGAGGTCAGCATCGCGCGCGCTGCCCAAGCACCCAGGCGCGGCATCGGCGACACCACCCTGGCGAAGCTGTTGTCGTTCGCACAGCGCCACAACATCGGATTGGGAGAAGCCTTCGATCGCGCCGAGGAGATCGACGGCATCCCCAAGCGTTCTCTCGGGGGAGTCCTGGAGGCGTCGCGCATCTTCGAGCGCATCCGGGAGGCGGACGAAGAGAAGATGCCGCTCGCGGAGCTGATCGAGATGACGCTGGAGACGACGGGCTATCTCGATGAGCTGCGGTCGGATCGCACGATCGAGTCGCTGTCGC
>JAXDJL010000201.1:0-5983 GCA_034665685.1 Actinomycetota bacterium
CATCTACATCCTGCTGGCGCAGGTCGTCGTCAAGGACGTCCCCGCGAGCCTCAGCGCAACATGGACGTCCGTCGGCGCGGCGGCGTCGCTGAGCATCGCCGCCATCGTTTCGGGGCAACGCCTGCCCGTTGAAGCACTTCCTCCGGCCGCCCTTCTCGGAGCGGCAACGGTGCTCTCGTTCGTCGCCCTTTACGCGGCGATAGCAAGGATCGGTTCCTCACGCACGTCGGTCGCGACGATGTTCGAGCCGGTGGTTACCGTTCTCCTCAGCGCACTGATCCTGTCGGAGCGACTCACGTGGAGGATCGGAATCGGCGCGGCATTGATCGTCTCGGCGCTCCCGCTTCTCGCGGCTACCGGACACCGGGACGACGTTCCCCCTCCCCCCGACACGCTTTAGGTGTCTCTTTAGAGAGCCTTGCTGTGGTCCCACGACACGACGTCCTCCATCGGGAGAACCAAGCCGACGCGCTTCGTGGCCTGTCGCCTGATCTCGACCTGCGGCCCCTCGTCGGAGGTAAGACCGGTCTTGGGAGCTACGTACCGGTCGTACAACCGCGATCCGATCGCGGCGATCGCGTCTTCATCCGTCTCGACGCGGACGTGCCCCCGGATGAGCACTCCTCTGAGGTCTTGGTACGGCTCGCCCTTCTCCACTAGGAGCGAGGAGCGCGGATCCCGTCGTGCGTTGAGCGCCTTCTGGCTCTTCCCGTAAGTCCACATCCTCAACTCGCCGCCCTCGAGGAAGAACCACATGCCCGCCGAGTGCGGCCAGCCCTCGCGGTCGAGCGTCGTGAGGACGCCGAAGTTCGGGTCCTCGAGGAACGCGGCGACCTCCGATGGAGACATCGTGAGGTCCGGTCGCGAGCCCATGGGGCAAAACTAGCGCGAGGTGGGTAAGGACCTAGGGCTAAGCTCGCTTAGCGGTGGGGGCCGAAGCTCACCAGACATAACTGGCAGCCAGGGAGGGAGCACGTAATGGCAGGTCCGCTCGATGGGTTGAAGCAGGTCACGGATCTTGCGAATCCACGCACCGTAAGACGGCTTTTCGACGCCGGCGTCTTCAGCCCCAGGAGTCCCTTCGCGTTGCTGACGGCGACCCCCTACCTGCTGGGCCGGGGCCCCTCGCTGGGCATCCTCAGTCAGATGAACGCCATCACGGTCAGGAACAAGGTCGCGATCTACGACCGGGACGGTTCGATCACCTTCGGAGAGCTCGATCAGGAAGCGAACCGGGTCTCCTTCGCCCTGCGGCGCGCCGGCCTGAAGCCCGGCGACCGCTTCGCGATGCTGATGCGCAACGGCCGCCACATGGTGGCGATCTGTCTCGGAGCGCAGAAGGCCGGCTTCGTCGCGTGCCCGCTCAACACGTGGGCGAAGACGAAGGAGCTGAAAGCCGTCTACGAGAACCTCGAGCCCGACCTCCTCTTCTACGACACCGCTCACTCGGAAGAGGTTGAGAAGGTCGTCCCCCAAGACATGCAGATCGTCCACGTCGGTGACAACTCGAAGGCCGCGCGCAACTCGACCTCGTACGAGGAGTTCGTGGAGAACGCTCCTCCGACGCCTCCGTTCCCCTTAACGCGCGAGCGCGGCTCGGCCAGGGTCATCATCCAGACCTCGGGCACGACGGGCACTCCGAAGGGAGCCTCGCGCGACGCATCGTCCGCCGGCATCGGCGCGCTTGCGAACCTCTTGGGTGCGGTTCCCTACAAGCGCAGCGACATCGTGTATTGCCCGGCCCCCCTGTTCCATTCCTTCGGACTCGCCACGTTCACGTTCGCGACCGCGCTCGGAGCGACACTGATCCTTCCCGAGAAGTTCGACCCCGAGGAGTCGTTGAAGCTCATCGAAGAACACGAGGCCACCGCGGCGTCCTTCGTCCCCGTCATGATCCGGCGCATCGTGTCGTTGGACGACAGGATCAAGGACAAGTACGACCTCTCGAGCCTTCGCATCGTGATGGCGAGCGGTTCTGTGTTGTCGCAGGATCTCAAGAACGAGGCGCGCGAGCTATTCGGCGACGTTCTCTACGACTTGTACGGCTCGACGGAGATCGGTTGGGCCGCCGTCGCCACTCCCGACGACATGAAGAACAAGCCGCGCAGCGTCGGCAAACCCGTCGACGGGATCGAGATAGGCATCTTCTCTCCCGAGGGCGACAAGCTCGGCCCCGACGAAACCGGCGAGCTGCACATCAAGAGCGATCTGTTATTCGAGGGCTACACATCGGGCGAGTCCAAGGACGAGCGCGACGGCTACATGGCGATCGGCGACCTCGGCAAGCTCGACGAGGACGGCTACCTCTACGTCGAGTCGCGGACGGACGACATGGTCGTGGTCGGCGGCGAGAACGTCTACCCGATCGAGGTCGAAGAAGTGATCGAGAACATGTCCGGCGTCCAAGAGGTAACGGTCCTCGGGGTCGAAGACGACGAATACGGCCACGTACTAGTCGCCTTCGTAGTCGGCAGCGTGACCGAAGACAAAGTAAAGAGCCAGTGCAAGTCCGAGCTAGCGTCCTTCAAAGTCCCGAAAAAAGTAAAAGTAGTAAAAGACCTACCGCGCACCAGCACCGGCAAAGTCCTAAAGAGAGAACTAGTCGACCAGCTCTAATCGGGGCTACCGCTTGCTGCGGTGCGGCGATGCAATCCCGTTCGCTCAGACAGTCCTCGCGCTCAGTCGCTTCGCTCCTTCGGCTGCGAAACTCGCTCGGCGGGACAGCATCGCCGTCCTCGCGGCGCTATCTGACGCCCCTCAGCTGGTCGAACGAAGTTAGAGGGTGGCGCGCATCGCTTTTTTGTCGGGCTTCCCTACTGGAGTCTTGGGGATCTCCGTGACGATCCTGATCTCGGACGGGCGCTTGTACTTCGCTAGATTCTCGTCGCAATAGGCGGTCAGCTCCTCGACCGTTACCTCGGCCCCGGGGTTGATGACGACGAACAACACGGGCTCTTCGCCCCACTTCTCGCTCTGGCGTCCGACGAGCGCGGCCTCGCTGATACCGGCGTGCTTGAGGACGATTCCCTCGACGTCGGCGGGGAACACGTTGAAGCCGCCGCGGATGATGAGGTCCTTCTTGCGATCGACGATCCACAGGTTGCCATCCTCGTCCACCTTGCCGACATCGCCGGTGTGGAACCAACCGTCCCGGATCGCTTCCGCGGTCGCCTCTTCGTTGCGCCAGTAGCCGAGCATCACGTTCGGGCCCTTCACGGTGATCTCGCCGACCTCGCCCGGAGGGAGAGGCTCGCCGTCGTCGTTCGCGATCTTGACCTCTTCGCCCGGAACGACGGGACCGACCGAGCCGATCTTGCGCGTCCCGTCGGCGATGGACGAAGGCGGCTGCACCGCGACGGTCGGGGACGTCTCGGTCAGCCCGTATCCCTGGAGGATCCCGACCGAAGGAACGCGCTCCTCGAAGCTGCGCAGGACCTCGCTCGGCAAACCCGCGGCTCCCGAGGTGATGGAGCTGAGCGACGACAGGTTCCGTTCCTCCAACGGCATCAGGAGCAGGAACTGCAGCATCGCCGGGACGACGGCGAGTCGCTGAACCTTGTGCTGCTCGATCGAGTCGATGAATTGATGCGCGTCGAACCACCGAAGCAGCACGCCGGTGCTCGGATTGAGCGCGCCGACGATAGAGACGTGAAGTCCGAAGCTGTGCGACAAGGGCAGGGTCAGAAGCCCGACCTCGTGCGGCTTGATCTCGCTCGCCTCAGCCGCGACGCGCGCCGTCCACTCGAGGTTGTTGTGCGACAGCATCACGCCCTTCGCCGAACCGGTGGTGCCCCCCGTGTACAAGAGCGCCGCGAGGTCGTCCGGCGAGCAGTCCACCATCTCGGCCTCTCCCGACTTCTCGAGGTCGGTGAACGGCACCGTCCCTTCGGCTTCGCCGACGCACACGATGTGCTTGAGGGTCGGGATCCCTTCGGCCGCGGCTTGGAGCGAGGGCAGCAGATCCGGGCTAGTGATCGCGACCTTGGCCTCGGAGTTCTCGAGGATGCGCCGGATCTCCGGCGGCGGGAGGAGGAAGATGACGGGCGTCACGGCGGCGCCGATGCGCCACGCGGCCCAGTACGAGATGGACACCTCGGGGCAGTTGGGCAAGAGGACCACGACCCTGTCGCCGCGCTCGACGCCGAGCTCCTGTAACCCGGCCGCGAAGCCTCGGGTGCGGGCAAGGCCCTCCCCGGTCGAATGCCACTTGCCCTCGAAGAAGATGGACTCGTAGTCCCCGAACGTTGCGACGTGATCTTCGGTCAACCGGGCAAGGTTCATCGCGCGACCTTCCTATGGGTGGACGTGCAAGCCGTAATCTACCGACCATGCCCACATTCGGCTACGACGGCTTCAAGATCGCCTACGAGCAGCGTGGGCGCCGGCGCGGATCGGCCGAACGACCCTTCGTCCTCATCCACGGCCTCCTCTTCCCCCGAGCCCACCATTACCTTCTGGCGGACGCGCTGGCCGAGCGCGGCAACCGAGTCATCCTCATCGACCTCCTCGGCCACGGCGAGAGCGACAAGCCCACCCACCTGCGCCACTACACGATGGAGATCTTCGGCCGTCAGGTGATCGGGCTCCTCGACCATCTCGACATCCCCGAAGCAGTCGTCGGGGGAACCTCTCTGGGCGCCAACGTGACGCTCGAAGCCGCCAACCACGCCCCCAACCGTGTCCGCGGGATGTTCCTCGAGATGCCGGTCCTCGAGAGAGCTGCGCCGGCGGCCGCCCTGCTCTTCATCCCCCTGACGGTCCTCTACGCCGAGGGAACGCCGCTGGTGCGAGCCTTCGCCAGCATCATGCGGCTGGTCCCGCGGGGGTTCGGTCTGTACTGGGACGTGATGCTCGATCTTCTGTCGCGCGACCCCGAACCGTCCGCCGCGGTTCTGCACGGCCTCCTCACCGGGAGACTCGCCCCGCATCACGACGACCGAGAGAAGATGGACCAACCATCGCTGATCTTCGCCCACGAGTCGCTGGCGCCCTCCACTCCCGACGTGCTGCATCCCTTCTCGGACGCTGAAGCTCTCCATCGCGAGCTCGCCAACTCGGAGCTCGTTCGGTCCACCTCGTTCTTCGAGTTGCGCTTCCCACCGAACCGTCTCTCCGATCGCATCGCGGACTTCCTCGACGAGGTGTGGGCCTGAAGATCCCCACGCCGGACCCGTGCGTCGTCGTGATCTTCGGCGCGTCCGGAGACCTTGCCTCGCGCAAGCTCGTGCCCGCGCTGCACAACCTTCAGATGGATGGGCTCATCCCCGACCAGACCGCCATCATCGGCACCTCACGTACCGAGTACAGCCACGAAGACTTCCAGAAGCAGATGCACGAGGCGGTGCAGGAGCACTCGCGCCTCAAGCCCACCGACGAAGCTTGGAAGACGTTCTTCAAGGACATCTATTACGTACCGGGTGACGTAAACGATCCCGAGCTGTTCAAGAAGCTCAGGGCGCAGCTTGACGAGATCGACGAGTCGAACGGCACGAAGGGCAACTGCATCTGGTACCTCGCCATGGCCCCAGAGTTCTTCGCCATCACCGTCGAGGGTCTGGCGAAGGAAGGACTGTTCGACACGAAGGGGCGGCACCGCCTCGTTGTGGAAAAACCTTTCGGCTACGACATCGATTCCGCCAGGGAGCTGAACACCGAGCTGCAGAAGTACCTATCGGAGGATCAGATCTATCGGATCGACCATTACCTCGGCAAGGAAACGGTTCAGAACCTGCTGGTCTTCCGGTTCGCGAACGCGATCTTCGAGCCGATCTGGAACCGTCGCTACATCGATCACATACAGATATCGGTGGCCGAGTCGCTCGGTGTGGGAAGCCGTTCCGCCTACTACGAGAAGAACGGCGCGTTGCGCGACGTAGGGCAGAACCACTTGCTGCAACTCCTCGCTCTGACGACGATGGAGGCTCCCGTGGCCTGGGACGCCGATGCGATCCGCGACGAGAAAGTGAAAGCGCTCCGTGCTGTG
>JAXDJL010000202.1:0-4515 GCA_034665685.1 Actinomycetota bacterium
GGGGAGTGAGGATCGCCGGGCTGGTCCGCGAACGCGTGGTGTCGGCGGTGATCGGCGACCCATCGGATCACGGGCCCCTGGACGGCCATGGAGCCGGCGACCGCCAGAAGGTTCCGCAGCCACTGAGGCGCCTCGAAGCTCTGATGCGTGAACAGGCGATGGAACCCGACCGTTACGCCCAGGCCGGTGAAGACGTACGTGACGAGGAAGATCGCTGCGTTCAGCATGCTGAGGCCGGTGCCCCAGAGCGTCCACACGGCCGCGATGAAACCGAGGAACGGAAGGATCGTCACGACCAGGACCAGGCGTCTCTGGAGGCGGACCTCCTTCGGCTCGAGGGGCTTCACCCCAGGGATCGGAGGCGCGTCCTCGCGTACCTCCCTTAGGTCGGGTCGTTCCTCCAGCGTGGTGGGGGTCATCCGAGACTCCTAGGTCGAGTATTTACGGTTACGTAGCCGTAACTTACTGAACCGTAGGGTTCCCGTCAAGCGACTGATCCGCCGGGAGGCTCTAAGGACGGGAGAGGCGGTCCGGGTCCACGGCGGGGAGCCCGTCGAGGCTCGTCACGTTCTTGGCGCGGATGTAATCCAGGACGCCTTCGGGCCCATGCTGGTCCAGCCGCTTCTCCACCCAGAGGTCGGCGTGGGGTCGCAGCCCCTCGAAGCTCATGAGCGGCACGGAGTATCCGCACGAGTCGGCTATGCGCGAGACCTCGATCTCGATGATCGAGCGAACGGATGCCTGGTGGACCTCGGCCTTCGCGAACGCCGGGATGAGCTCATCGAAGGCCCGATCCCCGAGCTGGTGTACCCGGCCCCGACCGTGCAAGCGCACGATGCGCGGGCGGCCGTCGAACGCGCAGAACGTGATGACGATGCGCCCGTTCTCGCGGAGGTGAGCGATGGTCTCGGCCCCGCTCCCGGTGATGTCGAGATAGGCGACGCGTCCCGGCTCGAGCACCTGGAAGGTGCCGGGTCCACCCTTGGGCGAGAGGTTGATGTGACCGCTCGGATCGAGGGGGGCCGTCGCGACGAAGTACACGTGCTGATCCCCCATCCACGTGCCGAGGGCTTCGTCGATCCCTTCGTACGTCATGCCCATAGACCCAAGCCTACGGCGGAGCTGTGGTCAGTTTCTCCGTTCGAGGCGCACGTTCCTTACGCCCCACTTCCGCCAGTCGGGGAAGTGGCCGTCGGCCATGAAATAGACGAGGTTCCGCCGGTTGTCATAGAGACGCCCGGCCGGGATGCGCACCGATTGGCGCGCTCCCCACAGCGCGGGCTCGGTGGCGTGAACCTTGGCGACGTGATTCCAGTTCACCCAGACGGTGATCTCTTCGGACTGAGCGTCGAACGCTTCGAAGCTGAGGACCGCGTCGCCGGAACGTCCCTTCGTGCTGAAGAAGACTTCCTTGGGGTGTGTCTCGTCGCGTCCCGGCACGTTCCCGAGGGGCGCGAGGTAGCCGATCCGCACCGGCAGTGCGGGGGCCTGAGGCGGATTCGTGGGGATCTTGGCAAGCTCACTCCACGCGTCGCGCGCGGTCATGCCGTAGTCGTAGAAGCTTCCGCCGAGGATGCCGTTCTCGCGCACCGCGCGTACGAACCCTCTGACCTCGTCTCTGCTGGAGCCATCTCCGATCCCACCGATCGCGTGGATCGCTATCTTCCGGTCGCCGGTCTCGCGCCGGATGATGCTGATGCTCTTGGCGATGTAGTGATGTGTTGGACCCAATCCTTCCGCGCGGAAGGACGAGTAAGACATCGGCAAGATGACGTCGTAGATGCCGGCCACCTTTCGGTACGGGAAGTCGTTCCCCCAGTAGGACGTCGGGTACTGGAGGTCGTACGGCGACGGGATGATGGCGCCGAGCGGATAGGTCGACCCGACGCTCGCTCTCACGCGTCTCGAAAGCTGCAGCATCCGTTCCTGACGTAAAGAGATCGGCTGGACGGTGTCTGACTCGATGTCCATCGCGAAGCCATCGAACCTCTGCCCCCGGGGGGTCTTGAACCGGATCGCCCTCATCGTTCGACGGTGATCCTTGTCGAGGTTCTCGAAGCCCGGGAGGTACCAGGCGATGATGTCGAGACCGTTCTTGTGCGCTGCGTGGATGAAGTACGAAACGCTGCGCGGCATCATGATCCCTTTGGGGCTGCGGTCGTTGCTCGTCTCGAGGTAGATCGTCCGCACCCCGCGAGCCCTGGCCCCTCGTACCGTCCGCCACGGGTGTGCGTACTGCTTGGTGTCGTAGATATCCACCCACGTTCCGAGCCCACGGAACGACTCGATGGACGCCCTTTCTTGGGACGTCGGCGCGCCGTTGCCGGACATGGCGAACAGCCCACTCGCGCCGATGGCGGCCGCGAGAAGGAGGGCGCTGCGCGCTAGGAACGACCTGGATCCCCTCATCTGGACGCCAAACGCTATCCGAGTGGGCCGTAGCCGCAACTAAGTACTTTCGGAAGCCGAGCAACGAGAGACGTTTAGTCTCGGCTACGTGAAGAAGGAGCGGTTCGCCAGATCACTGTGCGGCAAGACGGGCAAGCAGCGGTACGACTCGTACTGGGCCGCCCGCGCCGCGGCTCAGGAGATAAAGGCCGGTGTCGGCGAGGATCACGGCCGTCCCTACAAGTGCCCGGACTGCGGAGGGTGGCACCTGGGGCGCTCTCGCTTCGTTTAGCGGTCCTCTTGCGCGGACGCTAGGTCTTCCAGGGGCCGACGCCGCCGAACCCGGTGGCGGTTATGCGAGTGACGTATCCCTCCGGGGGGTCCGGCATGGGCGGAAAGGTCACCCCCGGTCCGATGTACGTGTAGGCAAGCTCCTGAAGGAGGGCGGGTCCGCCTCCTTCGGTGACCCTCGCCGTGCCGTAGATGACGAGGTACTCCCTCAACCCCCACTCGTTCGTCTTGCTCGTCTCGAGCGAGAGGGTGACGCGCGGATCGCGCCGGAGGTTGTGCAGCTTCTTTTGGTTCGGCAGCGTGGCCATCACGATCTCTTCTCCGTCGACGCCGACCCATGCGATCGTCACCTGAGGCTTCCCATCGGGATCGATCGTTGCCACATGCGCGAGAGCCCCGGAGGTCAGAACCTCGCGCGCCGAAGTCGGTAGCTCCATATCTTCACCATCCCTTCGATCGAGCCGGCGAAACAGTTAAGGTCCGGGCTCTTGCACAAAACCCCTTCGTTCGAGAGCGGTCAAGAGCTCTCCGCGCGTTCGCTCGCCCGGCTGATGGTCGGGCTGTGGCTGTTCGCGCTCGGAGTCGTGATGACGCTCAGGGCCGATCTCGGAGTGGCGCCGTGGGACGTGCTGCACGACGGGCTTCGTCTGCGTACGCCGCTGACGTTCGGGATGGCGGTGATAGTCGTTGGGGTCTTCCTGGTCGCGGTGAGCGCGCTGTTAGGGCTGCGGCCGGGACTAGGCACGATCGCGAACATGATCCTGGTAGGCGTCGTCGAAGACTTGATGTTGAACACCGGCGTCGGCGCGGATCTCGCTCCGGGCCATGTGCCCCTGCGGGTGCTGTTACTGATCCTCGGGATCGCGACGATCGGCCTCGGCTCGGCGCTGTACATCGGCGCGGAGTTGGGGGCCGGCCCCCGCGACGGACTGATGGTCTTGATCGCCCGGCGCACGAGGCTGGGGATCCTGGGGGCCCGTGCGTTGGTCGAGGGCTCAGCCCTCCTTGCCGGGATCGTCTTGGGGGGCGCAGCCGGAGTCGGGACGGTGCTCTTCGCACTGGGCATCGGCCCGGCGGTGGACGTCTCGTTCCGGATCTTCGGTATGGACGAGGAGGGGCGGCGGGGAACCGCGGGGCGGCCCGCCGCGTAGTTACTTCTTCTTCGACTTCTTGGCGGCGCGCTTCTCCTTGAGGTTCTTCTGCGGGGTCTTCTTATCGTTCTTGCCGCCCTTGTCCTTACCGGCCATCTCGTGCTCCCTTCAAACGGTTGTCGTCCATCATCGGCGCAAACGCCCGGCTCGCCAAGTCCATTCTCGGAATTCCCTCCTACAACCTACCGGCGGCGATGATCCGCTGCAGGAAGCGGGTGGTCCGCTCGTGCTCCGGGTGGCCGAAGATCTTCTCCGGGGTTCCCTCCTCGAGGATCCTGCCTCCATCGAGGAAGCACACTCGGTGAGCGATGTCCCGGGCGAAGCTCATCTCGTGCGTGGCCAGCAGCATGGTCATGCCCTCCTCGGCGAGCTCCCGGATCAGCGTCAACACCTCGGCGACGAGCTCGGGGTCGAGCGCGCTGGTGACCTCATCGAGCAGGAGGATCCGAGGTCGCATCGCGAGCGCCCTGATGATGGCGACGCGCTGCTGTTGACCGCCGGAGAGACGGTCGGGGTACTCGCCCTCTTTCTCGGCGAGACCGAAGCGTTCCAACAACGCGGTCGCGCGATCCGTCGCTTCGGCTCGCCCCAGGCCGAGCGCCTCCTCGGGTCCCAGCGTGATGTTCCTCAGCACCGTCATGTGCGGGAACAGGTTGAAGGACTGGAAAACGATCCCGATGCGGCA
>JAXDJL010000203.1:0-4266 GCA_034665685.1 Actinomycetota bacterium
GGGCTCCCGATGTCCCTCAAGTGGCCGAACGACGTCATGGTGGAGGGCCGAAAGGTGGCCGGGATCCGCGCCGAGTCCCAGCTGTCGGGCTCGGCGCTCGAAACGGCGGTCGGCGGGATGGGGATCAACTTCGAGTGGCCGAGCGACGACCTCCCCGAAGAGATCGTCGCCCGAGCAACTAGCTTGTCACTCGCAACCGCGGCCGCGGACAGACCATTGCCGGGCCGGGACGAAGTCCTTCGGTCGATCCTGCAGGAGTTCGAGATGCTGTACGGACTGATCGGAGACCCCGAGGGGGAGCGGATGATCCTGGAGCGAGCGACTCAGCGCTCCGAGTTGATCGGACGGAACATCGAGGTTCGTTATCCGGACGATCGCATCCTGTACGGCGTTGCGCGAGGCATCCGTCCCAGCGGCCAGCTCGAGGTCGAAAGCGACGGCGAGACCGTCGTGGTTGACGTGGCGGAGGTGCAGCGGGTCCGGCCCCAGTGATCCATCCCCCCGGATGGAAGCCGTCGCCCGAGCAGATTCGCAACGCGTACGGCAAGGTCATCCCCGACGTCATCGCGCCGGACCTCGACGTTCTGTTCTGCGGGATCAACCCCAGCCTCTACTCGGGCGCGACCAGAGATCATTTCGCGCGGCCCGGCAATCGCTTCTGGACCACCTTGCACGCGGCGGGTTTCACCGATCGGGTCCTGCATCCATCGGAGAAGGACGAGCTGTTGAAATCGGGCCTGGGAGTTACGAACCTCGTCCCGCGCGCTACGGCACGAGCGGACGAGCTGGACGATGAGGAGTTCCGGGCGGGCGTGAAAGCATTGGCCGCGAAGGCGCGCCGGCTCCGGCCGCGCTATATAGCGTTCCTCGGCCTCAGCGCCTATCGGATCGCAACGGGGAAGAAGAAGGCGGCGGTGGGCCCGCAGGAGGACGCGATCGGAGGCGCACGCGTGTGGCTCCTCCCGAACCCCAGCGGACTGAACGCCCACTATCAGCTCCCCGACCTGGCGCGCGTGTTCGGAGAGCTCCGGAGGGCCGCCGGCAGCCCCTAACCGCGGCGCTCGAGACGACTCGGGCGGGTTACCCCCCTGCACCGTTACGATTGGAGGAGAAGTTGGCCGCCCCTAGGAGGCTCCGAGATGCAGATATCGCACGTCTCTCATCTCACCTGAATGGAGCACCAACTCGACAAGCTGCGGGTCGCGCAGCGGGAGCGGTCCAAGCCGAAGAAGAAGGGAAGGGGGAGACGTGACAGAGCGTTGCTTCCGTCGGCCCCCTCGGACCTCAGGGTCCTGGACGCCTCGGGCGTGATGCCCAGGTGAGCGAGGCGGAGCGCGAGGCCGACCTGTCGGGAAGGGTCGAGCGGGTTCGCGCGGGCGGGGCCCCCAAGTACCACGCGAAGCTGGCCGAGCAGGGAAAGCTGTTCGTCCGCGAGCGGCTGGAGCTGCTCCTCGACTCGGCCGACGCCTTCGTCGAGGACGGCCTCCTCGTCAATGCCCTGGCCGGGGATCTCCCCGCCGACGGAGTCGTCACCGGCATCGGGCAAGTCGGCGGTCGTCCGGTGGCGATCATGGCCAACGACGCCACCGTCAAGGCTGGGTCCTGGGGGGCCAGGACGGTCGAGAAGATCATCCGGATCATCGAGCTGGCTCGCAAGAACGAGCACCCGATCCTCTATCTCGTCGATTCCGCAGGAGCGCGCATCACGGATCAGGTGGATCTCTTCCCCGGCCGTCGCGGAGCCGGGAAGATCTTCTACAACCAGGTTCAGGCATCCGGTCGCGTGCCTCAGGTGTGCTGTCTGTTCGGGCCCTCAGCCGCGGGGGGCGCTTACATCCCGGCTTTCTGCGACGTCGTCTTCATGGTCGACGGCAACGCGTCGATGTATCTGGGCTCACCGCGCATGGCCGAAGAGGTGATCGGCGAGAAGGTCACGCTCGAGGAGATGGGCGGGGCGCGCATGCATTGCGAGGTGTCGGGTGTCGGTGATCTCCGGGTTGCCGACGACAAGGCAGCCATCGAGGCGGCGAAGGGATACCTCGCCTTCTTCGGGCAGAGCTACCGTGATCAGCCACCGCGCGTCGAGGGGCGCGCCGCCGCCTACACGGGCTCCCTCACAACGATCATCCCGGATGACGAGAGCCAGGCTTTCGACATCTACGCGTTCATCGCCGGCCTCGTCGACGACGGCTCTTTCTTCGAGATCAAGCCGGAGTTCGCGCGCGAGCTCGTGACGGGGCTCGCCCGGATGGACGGTCGCGCGGTCGGCATCGTGGCGAACCAGCCGGCCCAGAAGGGCGGAGTGCTGTTCGTCGACTCGTCCGACAAGGCCGCTCGCTTCATCTGGTTGTGCGACGCGTTCAACATCCCGCTCGTGTTCCTCTCCGACGTTCCCGGATTCATGATCGGGACCGCCGTCGAGCGTCAGGGCATCATCCGGCACGGAGCGAAGCTCATCACGGCGGTCTCCGAAGCGACCGTCCCGAAGTTCTGCGTGGTCATCAGGAAGGCATACGGCGCGGGCCTCTACGCGATGGCGGGGCCGGGATTCGAGCCCGACGCGACGATCGCGCTTCCCAGCGCGCGCATCGCGGTGATGGGGCCCGAACCGGCGGTCAACGCCGTCTACTTCAACAAGATCATGGCGATCGAGGATCCGGACGAGCGCGCTCGTTTCGTCGCGGAACGGCGAGCGGAGTACGAAGAGGACATCGACATCTACCACCTGGCGTCCGAGAACGTCGTCGACGCGGTCGTGCAGCCGGACGATCTGCGCGACGAACTGATCCTGCGACTCGACGCTGCGGTTCGCAAGGACAGGCACTTCAGCGACCGCCGCCACGGGGTGCCTCCCGTTTGAGCTCGCTGGTCACTTTCGACGCCGAAGGTCCCGTGGGGATCGTGACGCTCAACCGGCCGGAGGCAAGGAACGCCATATCGGGATCCATGGCCGATCAGATCGCGAACACGTTCCAACAGATCTCCCGCGATGCGTCGGTGTGGACGGTCATCCTCCGCGCGGCAGGAGACAAGGCGTTCTGCGTCGGGGCGGACCTCAAGGAACGCGCGGGGTTCACGCTCGAGGACTTCTACGAGAATCGCAAACAGATCCGCGGGCTGTTCGAGGCCATCCGCAAGACGCCACAGCCGACGGTTGCTTCCGTATTCGGCTACGCACTGGGTGGGGGGTTCGAGCTCGCGCTCTCGTGTGACCTGATCGTCGCCGCCCAGGGAACGAAGCTCGGGCTGCCGGAGGCCCGCGTGGGGCTCCTGCCGGCCGGCGGCGGGACGCAACTGCTCACCCGGAAGGTCGGAACCTCGCGCGCGAAGGACCTCATCTTCCGAGGCCGGCTCATCGACGCCGGCGAGGCGCAGCAATTGGGTCTGGTGGCCGAGGTCGCGGCCCCCGAAGAGCTCGATGCCTGGACGATGACGGTGGCGCAGGACATCTGCAAGTCATCGCCCGCCGCGGTGCGCGCCGCCAAGATCGCGATCGACAACGGTCTCGGCGTGCCGCTCGACGAGGGGATAGAGATCGAGAACGAGGCGTGGAAGACGGTCATCGCGAGCGAGGACCGGGCCGAAGGCATCAAGGCCTTCAACGAGAAGCGGGATCCCGACTGGGCCAACAGGTGAGCTATCCCGCGTCCGTTCGGATCCGGGAGGTGGGACCCCGCGACGGGATCCAGAGCGAGCGCGCTCAGATCTCCACGGCCGACAAGATCAGGTTGATCGACGCGCTCAGCGAGACGGGACTGGAGTACATCGAGGCGGTCTCGTTCGTCAGCCCCAAGGCGATCCCTCAGATGGCCGACGCGCGGGACGTGTGGGCCGGCATCCAGCGGAACCCGAACGTTACCTACTCGGCCCTGGTTCCCAACCGGCGCGGAGCCGAGATCGCGGCCGAGGTCGGTGTCGACGCGATGCAAGTGTTTATCGCCGTAACGGACTCGTACAACCTCAAGAACGTGAAGCGGACGGTCAAGGAGTCGTTGAAGGACGTGGCGGAGGTGCTGGAGGTGGGCCGCACCGCCTCCATCCCGGTCGAGGGCACCCTGTCGACCGCCTTCGGAGACCCGTACGAGGGCGACGTCGACCCGGCTCGCGTGGTCGAGGTGTCTCGCTGGATGATGGATGCGGGCATCGGCGCGATCTCCTTCGGCGATACGACGGGCATGGCGACTCCCCGCGGCGTGCGCGAGGTGGTGACGGCCCTGCGCGAGGAGCTGCCCGACCTCGCCATCAACATGCACTTCCACGACACGC
>JAXDJL010000204.1:0-3695 GCA_034665685.1 Actinomycetota bacterium
GTCCCCGGCCAGGAGAATTTCACCTGCCTGCACGTCACCGTTCAGCTCGAGGAGGGCGAGGACGAAGGTGAAACCTTCAGCTTCGATTACAGCACCGGACCCAGAACGCGCGCCATAAGAGCGGGAGACAACGTCATCGTCGGATCCGTCGACGAATCGCAACAACAGGGGGAGGCACTCCCGGGACAGCAGCCTCCCAAGTACTTCTTCCTTGACTACGATCGCCGCGTCCCGCTGCTTGCCCTTGCGATCGTCTTCTCTCTGGTTGTCATCGCCCTTAGTAGGTGGCGTGGGCTCGCTGCGCTGGCCGGGCTCGCCGTTTCCCTACTCGTCCTTGTCAAGTTCGTGCTGCCCGCGATCCTCGAGGGAAGCGATCCTCTGTGGGTGGCGATCGTCGGAGGCTCCGTGATCATGCTGCTGGCGCTGTATCTGGCGCACGGATTGAACGCGGCGACGACTACTGCCGTTCTCGGGACCCTCACCGCTTTGTTCCTGACGGGGATCCTTGCGCTGCTTTTCGTGAACATCTCGATCTTCACGGGCGCTGGGTCCGAGGAAGCCGCGTTCCTTCAGATCACTCAATCTCAGGTGAACCTGCAGGGGCTCCTGCTGGCAAGCATCATCATCGGCACACTTGGGGTTCTGGATGACGTGACGGTCACTCAGGCGTCTGCCGTCTGGGAGCTCCATAGGGCGAACCCCGAGTACGGGATCCGGAACCTCTACCGCTCTGGGATCCGGATCGGACGCGATCACATCGCGTCGACGGTCAACACGCTGGTTCTGGCATACGCCGGAGCCTCTTTGCCGTTGCTCATCTTGTTCTCCGTTTCGAACCGAGGCTTGAGTCAGGTGCTCAATACGGAGACGGTGGCGGAGGAGATCGTGCGAACCTTGGTAGGCAGCATCGGGCTGATCGCCTCCGTGCCGATCACAACCGGTTTGGCTGCACTGGTGGTCACCGGAGGCCGGCAGCGTGGAGTCAAGGTCGAGGACGAGAAGGAGGGCGAGGGCCCTCAAAGGGACTGGGAACCGCCAAAGCGCGAGCGAGACTTCTGGGACGGCGGTGAAGGCTGAAACCTAGTTGGTTCCTCAGTCGGAAGCGCGCGCCCGGTTGATCGCGTCGATGAGTGACCCCAGGTCGTAACTTCCTTCGTAGAGTTCCCCGTTCAGGAAGAACGTGGGGGTGCTCGTTATGCCGTCCCCGGTCGCGCCCTCAACCTGGGCCTTCACCGTGCGGAGGTGACGCGGGTCCCTCATGTCGGCACGGAACCGGTCGACGTCCAGTCCGACCGCGGCGGCGTGGCGCTCCAGGTCCTCGTACTCGAGTGAGTGCTGGTTCTCGAAGAGGTGGTCGTGCATCTCCCAGAAACGACCTTGGGCCCCCGCTGCCTCGGCGGCAACCGCGGCTCGCACGGAGAACGGGTGCACCTCGTCCCGGGCGAGATGCCGGAATACGAAGCGCGCGTCGAGATCGGGCAGCCGGTCGCGCAGTGCCTTCAGTTGGAAGTGAGCACGCCCGCAGTGGGGGCACTCGAACTCTCCGTACTCGACGAGAGTGACGCTCGCGTCCGAGGGCCCGAGAGAATGCTCTTCTCGATCGACGTGACCCTCTCCCGGCGAACTCTGTTCGGCCATCATCATTCGGACACCATCCTGGATAGTCACGCGGCTTCCCTCCCTCGGGTTCCCAGTCCTTGGTTCGAACCCGATCGAAGCGAGCCGCATTCCCGCACGTCGCATGCCCCAGAGATGGCTCTGGAGGGGGAACGTTTCCACCGGGTTGGTTGTTGTTTCACGGGTGTAGCTTGAAGGCCAAGGGAGACGGACGGAAATGGATCCGAACAGTCAGCTCTTAGATCTGGCACACCAGCAGCAGGGCCCCCCAAGCGGCGGCTCCTCATTGCCCAGCTTGCCGTTGGATGCCTGGGCGGCGACCAAGGACACGCTCCACCTCTGGCTCCAGGTCGTCGGGAAGATCAAGCTGGCCTACGTTCCGCCGAAGAACCACTGGTGGCACGTCACCCTGCATCTAGATGTCCGCGGTCTCACGACGGGTCGGATCCCAGTCGACGAGACGAAGAGGTTCGAGATCCGTTTCGATTTCATCGAGCATTTTGTGAGCATCACCACTAATACGGGGGCAGAGGAGCGCCTGGACCTGCATGACGGACTCTCGGTCGCTGCATTCGATCGCGAGATCCACGCGATGCTCGAGCGTCTCGGAGTGGACGTCGCGATCGTCGAGAGTCCTTACGGTGTTCCGATGACCACGGCCCTGACGGAAGACGAGGATCACGCCTCGTACGACCGCGACGCGGTGACGCGCTTCTGGAGGATCCTCGATTGGAGCGATAGCGTTTTCGAGACGTTCAGCGGGTGGTTCTGCGGGAAGACCAGTCCCGTCCAGCTCTACTGGCATTCCCTCGATCTGGCATTCGCACGCTTCAGCGGTGCGCGGGCACCGGCTCAAGCCGAGGCCGACCCCGTTACCCAAGAGGCGTACTCGCACGAGGTGATCGCATTCGGATTCTGGGCGGGAGACCAGCAGATGCCGGAGCCCAGCTACTACTCGTACACCGCTCCCGAGCCCACCGGCCTTCGTCAGACTAAGCTCGCGCCGCCGGCGAGTTGGAGCGAACGGAACGGCGGGTCGCTCGCGCTTCTCCCGTTCGAGGTGGTGCGGCGAGCGCCCGATCCGGGGGCGACCCTGCGGGGTTTCCTTCAGAGCGCGTACGAGGCGGGCGCGACGGCCGCCGGCTGGGACACTGCCGCATTGGAGTCGTCTTGGTGCCCCACGCCCGAAGAACTGCAACGGCAGACACGGGAGAGGTCAGGAGAGTGATGTGGCTAACGACGAAGCGTTGATGGGCATCGAGCAACTGGCGCATGAAGAGCATGCGCTTCGAGAGGCCGAGGGCCACCGCTCTCTGTCGGAAGACGAAAGGAAACGACTCGTCTGGCTAGAGGAGCGGCTCGATCAGTGTTGGGACCTCTTGCGACAACGGCGAGCGCTGCTCGACGCGGGCCGCGATCCCGACGACGCATCCGTCCGCGGTGTCGACACCGTCGAGCACTACAAACAGTAGGGATCGTCGGGGATCACACCGAGCTTCCCTCGAGGGTGAGGCCCGCGTCCTCCCAGTCGAGCAACCCACCCGCGTACCGGCGAACGTTGCGATAGCCACGCTCCAAAAGGGCTCGGTAGAGAGCGACGCTGGAAAGACAATCGACGTTCGAGCAATAGACGATGATCTCGTCATCCTTCTGGAGCGACGAATAGAGGTCGTCCGGTTCATCGAAATGCAGTGAGCCGGGTATGTGCTTCGCGTCGAACGCCCATCGATTCAGGGCCATCACCAATTTCACCGGCTCGCCGTTGTCGAGCTTGCTCTTCAGTTCATCCCGGTCGATGGTCGCGACCGGCTCCTGCCCCAGCATCGCAAAGGGATGCGGTTGATCACTCATGATGCGCCCTGTCTCGCCACATCGGAAGGTTGGCCACCTCGACGTCCACTTGCTGATCCATCGCAATGTGCAACGCGGAGGAACCGCTCGTATTCCTCCGCCGGATCCTTCGTCCTTGTTCCGACCTACCGTGGATTGATTTCGAGACCTCTACTAAACTGAGTATCCCTAAGAGACCGAGGCTTTCGGTCCGCCGCCATCGGCTAGGAGTCGCTGAATGCAACTTC
>JAXDJL010000205.1:0-7646 GCA_034665685.1 Actinomycetota bacterium
TTGGAAAAGGTCCGGGTGTCGAACGCTGCGCCGCGCTGGGGTCACGAGATGGATGTCAAGACGTTCCCGCAAGAGGCCGGGATCGACTCGTGGGCGGTTCACTACGACAAGGGGTGCTACGTGGGGCAAGAGGCGATGGCGAAGATCCATTTCCGCGGCAAGGTGAACCGCCGTCTGGCGAAGCTCGCCGGACCCTCGTTGGCCGAGGGTGCCGTCGTGGAGGTGGATGGCGCCAAGGTGGGGGTCGTTACGTCGGCGGTGGACGGCGAGGCCCTCGCCCTCATCAGGTACACGATCGAACCCGGCAGCGAGGTGCAGGTCGGGACCGGCATCGTGAAGGTGGTGGCCTGATGACCCAGCACTACGAAGGCGACGATCTCATCGTCCGGAAGATCAGGGTGGGAGACCTCGAGAACAACGTCTACGTGCTGGAGGATCCCGAAACGCACGACGCGCTGCTGATCGATGGCTCCTTCGAGCCCGACCAGATCCTCGCCGCCGCCGAAGGAGCGAACATCGTCGGCATCCTGCAGACGCACGGTCACTACGATCACGTCCAGGCGCTGGCCGAGCTCAAGAAGAAGTTGGGTGTTCCCGTGTACGCGCACGAGGGCGAGGAATACCCGGTTCCCATCGACCAACCGCTCAGCCACGAGCAGGTGATCCCGTTCGGCCGGAAGGAGGTCAAGGTCCTCCACACCCCGGGCCACACGCCGGGAGGTGTTTGCCTTCTCGTCGGGAAACATCTGATCTCGGGCGACACGCTGTTTCCGGGGGGACCGGGCAACACGTGGAAGGACAAGGAGGCGTTTCGCACGATCATCTCCTCGATCGAAACGAACCTGTTCGTCCTGCCCGACGAGACCAACGTGTATCCGGGACACGGGGATGACACGACGATCGGCGCCGAGAAGCCTCATCTGCAGGAGTGGATCGACAGGGGCTGGTGATGCACAGCATCCATAGACCGCTCGAGCCTCGCGAGGGACGCGGCGCGGTCACCGGGGAGATGATCTCCTTCGGCAAGAGGCGCGACGCGGGCACGGGTTATATGGCTCGTTCCGAGCGCGTCGGTCCCGGTGTCGTTCTATTGCACGAGTTCTTCGGCCTGACCGATTCCTTCAAGCAGATGGCGGACGATCTGAACGCCGCCGGTTTCACCGTCCTGGCTCCCGACCTGTACGACGGAGCCATCGCGAGAACGGTGGAGGAAGCGAGCTCCATGTCCGATGACCTCGACGTCGACCGGGTGCTGCGCCAACTCGGGGCCGCGACCGAGCACCTCAGCGCGAACTGGCACCCGCGCGTCGGCGTGGTCGGCTTCTCTCTGGGGGCCTGGTACGCATTGAAACTGGCTCAGCAGCGAAGCCTCGAGGCGGTCGTCACCTATTACGGCGTTGCCATGATCGACATACCGGCATGGAAGACGCCTCTTCTCGCGCACCTCGCGGAGGTCGACGAGTGGACTCCGCCGGAGGATGTAGCGGAGACGATCGGCAAACTCGATGATGAGATCGCCGAGCTGCACACGTATCCCGGCACAGGTCATTGGTTCGCGAACCCTGGGGTTCCTGATGCGTTCGATCCAGAGGCCGCCGCGACCGCGTGGTCGCGCACCGTCGACTTCCTCACCCACCACCTGGCGTGATGGACGCATCCCGCCAGCTCGGCAGCGACAGGGACCTTCGGCTGGCCGGTCTCTTGGCCACTGGGGTATCGGTGGCCGCGCTGTACGTGCTGTCGGCTTTGACGACCGGCGTTCCTTTCCCCCCGACCTCCATCGCGGAGGCCGTGCTGCGCGCCATGCCGGGAGACGTGGCGACGTTCTTCATCGAGCTCCTTCAGCATCGGGCCCGCACCCTACTCATGGCCGGTGCCCTCGTTGCGACGCTCCTTTTCGGCGCGGAGGTCTTACGTCTCACGGCGCGCGGCGGCACGCCTAAGCCGTTCGTTGCGGGTGGCCTTCTGGGAGTGCTCGCGACGATCGCCATCGCGCTCGGCCCCCACGAGGAAGTCGCACCGATCGCGGTGCTGGTGTCGCTGAGCGCGGTGGCGATGCTCTACGGCTTCGTAGCGCGAAGACTGACGGGGGTTCTTGCCCAAGCGGGACAAGGAGCGGAGGTTGATGCCGGCCGGCGCCGCGCGCTGAGATTGGGTGTGGGCGGAGCGATCGGGATCGCCGTCGGCGGCGGGGCACTCGGTTGGCTCGCGCGACGTCTCGGGGGGCCGGACACGAACGTGGCCCTGGCGTCGCCCGCCGAACGCGCGCTCGTACCGGAGAGACCTCCTTTCCCCGAGATCCCCGGTCTCTCTCCGGAGATAACGGAAGCGGCGGATCACTACGTGGTCGATATCAACCTCGTGCAGCCTTCGGTCGAGGCGGAGGGCTGGACGCTCGGTGTGGGTGGACTGGTGGACAAGCCGATGAAGCTCACGTTCGCGGAGTTGCAGGAGCGGTTCGACGTGGTCGAGGAGTTTGCCGTTCTAACGTGCATCTCCAACGAGGTCGGCGGCGATCTGGTCGGCAACTCGGCGTGGGGCGGAGTCAGGATGCGCGACGTCTTGGAAGAGGCGGGGGTCGCGGAGGGCGCGGTCGACGTCGTCTTCTACGGAGCCGATCGATACTCCGATTCCATACCTCTCGAGGTTGCCATGGACCCCTCGGTCCTTATCGCGGTGTCGCAGAACGGCCGGCCCCTCCTTCAGGAGCACGGTTTCCCTTGTCGCGTCCGGATCCCGCGCATCTACGGGATGAAGAACGTGAAGTGGCTCGAGCGGATCGAGGTAGTGGATATCGACTACCAGGGCTACTGGATGCAGCGCGGTTGGTCTGACGTCGCCGCGGTCCGAACGGAGTCCCGCATCGACGTTCCGACGCGCGACACGGACCTCGCACCGGGGACCGACGCATGGATCGCGGGGGTCGCGTGGGCGGGGGACCGAGGGATCTCGAAGGTGGAGGTCTCGACGAACGGAGGCAGCGACTGGAGCGAGGCGATGCTGAAGGAGCCGATCGGCCGCTTCGCATGGACGCAGTGGGCTTTTCAGTGGGCGCCTCCCGAGTCCGGTGATTACTCGCTCGCTTGTCGCGCGACCGATGGGAACGGACAGACTCAAACGCCCGATCTGGCTCCACCGCATCCGACGGGGGCGACGGGATATCACTACAGAGACGTGACCGTAGGCTAGCTTTCCTCCATGAGCACCCACCCCGACTCGGACCCCGATAAGGATCAGGCGCAGCAGCCGGCCGACGGGCCGGAAGCAGACACCTCTTCCACCAGTCAGGACGAACCGGAGGCCGGAGCCGCCGGATCTCCTAACGGCGCCGGCGACCGGGTCGACGATCGAGATCACGATCCCGAGTCTCCGGGAGATTCGAACGAACGCGCCGACGAGCGCGTGGAGATCCAGCAACCTTCGGAGGCGGACGACTCGCGCTGACGTTGAGGCGCCATCCGCCGGGCCGTTTGTTGGACCCAGAGGTGCCCTTTAGGGTCGGCCTCGATGATGAGGTCCAGTTTCAGAGATCAACGCAGAGCGGGCACCGGGATCCGTCTCGCAGTGCTGCTCCTGGCCGTGAGCGCCCTGTTCCCGGGCGTTTGGGCCCTCGCGTCGCCGCGCTCCTTCTTCTTGCACTTCCCCGGCCTCGGGCAGGAGTGGACGCGCGCCTTCCCCCCCTATAACGAACATCTCGTCCGGGACATCGGGAGCTTCTTCCTCGCCATCGGGGTCCTACTGGGAACCGCTGCGGTTACCGCCGACCGGCGGACGATCAGGGTCGCGCTGTTCACCTATCTGGTCTTCTCGATCCCCCACGCCATCTGGCACGGACAGCACTTGACCGGGTCCGGGTCCGCGGACCGATGGGGGCCGGTCGGCGCCTTGATCGCAGGCATCGCGCTCAGCGTCGGCCTGCTGTTCGCGATCGGCCGGCGGCGGTAGCGAGAGTCTCTGCGGGACTAGGCGGGCTCGAAGTGGATCAGCACGGAAACCACTTCGGGGAAAGCGGCGTGGATGGTCTTCTCGATGCGGTTCGCGGCGTTGTGCATCCGATCCAGCGGCAAGCTGTCGCGGCCCCTCACGTGAGCGACCACCGATAACTCCCCATCCACCGACGTGACCAACACCTCGTGGCAATCGAGCACGTCGGCTTCCTGCGCCGCGGCCTCCTGAACCCTCTCGACGATGTCTGGCCGGCCCTCCGTCACATCCTTCCCGATGGCGGTCCGGCTCAGCGGCTCGATGTGAGTGTCGACGCGCACTCCCTCTCCCAGCTCCTTGGTCACCGACTGCTCGATCCTCTCGGAGAGATCGTGGGCCGCTTGCAGCGAGATCCCAGGCTCGCTCTTCGCGTGCAGGGTTACGTGGAGGGTCGGCTCCCCGCCCTCGTGGAACGCGTGCACCACGACGTTGTGCACCTCATGTACGCCCGGAGTGCGCGTCGCCGCAGCGTGTGCGCGCTCGCCGAGCCCGCTTCTATCGGCCGCAGGCTCAACGTGGACCACTACGTCGGCCCCGGGGACTACGCGTTCGATCTCTTGCTCCACCGCTTCGGCGATGTCGTGTGCTCGTTCCAGTGAGGCGGTGCGACCGGCGGCGACCGTTACATCGGCGAAGAGGTGGCCCCCGCTGCCTCGGACGCGCACGCGGCGCGCTTCCGTTACGCCGGGGGCGTTCGCGGCGGCCGCTCTGATCGCTTCGAGCTTCCCAGGATCGCGGTCCATCAAGATGTCGACCGACCGCTTCCCGACCCTCACGCCGGCGATGGCGACGAGAGCGACGAGCAGCAGCGCGCCGATGGCGTCGGCCTTCGTGTTCCCCGCTCGCACGAGCAGGAGGCTGACGAGGGCGACGACCGCGGTCCCGATGTCGGCCGCGATGTTGAGAGCTCCGGCGACCAAGGCGTCCGATCCCTCGCTCCGCGCTGCGTTCACCAGGAATCGAACCCGGACGATGTCGACGAGCACCGAGCCCGCCAGGATCGCGAGCGCGTACCAGGGAGCCTCGACCGGCCTCTCGGCACCGGTGAGTCGCCGGACGGCCTCGATGGCGACGAGGGTCATGATCACCCCGATCATCAGCGTTTGCGTGAAGGCGGCGAGGTTCTCGGCCTTGGCGTGCCCGTAGTGGTGCGACTCGTCGGCGGGCTTGCCGGCCACCCGCACGCCGAGGAAGAGAAGACCCAGGGCCACCACGTCCACGACGGAATCGAGGGCTTGGGAGAGGACGGCGAGGCTCGAGGTCGAGGTCCACACCACGAACTTGACCCCCACCAACCCGCAGGTGACGAGGAGGGAGACGAGGACGACCCTCTCGGTACGGCGCAGCGACAGAGACCTCATCCGGGAAGCGTAACGAGGAGGGCCGCCGGATCCGGGCCGGTCCCGACCGCATCCCGGTTGAACAAATGTTTAGTCTCGACTAAATTGAACTTATGTCGACGCACATCTCGCAGGCGGCCGAGGATTACCTGAAGGCCCTACTCCTCGAGGGGGAGGGCCAGGGCACGGAGCTCGTCTCCACGACCGCGCTCGCTGGACGGATGGGCGTGTCCGCGGCCTCGGCGACGAACATGCTGAAGAAGCTCGCCGGGCTCGGGCTCGTGGAGCACCTCCCGTACCGAGGAGCGAGGCTCACCGACGCCGGTCGCCGCGTGGCCCTCGAGGTCGTCCGGCATCACAGGCTTCTGGAGACCTATCTCGCAGAGGCGTTGGGGGTCCCATGGGACGAGGTGCACGCCGAGGCGGAGGTGCTCGAGCACGTCCTTTCGGAGCGGCTCGAGGAGCGGATCTCGTCCCTCCTCGGCGACCCGAAGTTCGATCCTCACGGGCACCCCATCCCGTCGAAGGATCTCGCCATGCCGCGGGCGTCCGAAAGACACCTGTGGTCGGTCGGCCCGGGGGAGAAGGTGGCGGTCGACCGCGTGTCGGACACCGTCCCGGAGGCGCTGCGCTATCTGGGCCGCGTGGGGATCCGGCCGGGGACCTTGATCGAGGTCATCGAACGCGGTCCCGTGAACGGCCCTCTCTACGTGCGTGTCGCCGGGGACGAAACCTCGCGACATGCGCTATCGCGCGAGCTGGCAGAGGCCGTATGGGTGGCGTAGACCGGCGGCGGTTCCTTCAGCGACTCGGCGTCGTGGGCGCACTGGGTGGCGCGGCCGCGGTGGGCGGGCGCGACCTCGTGTCCGCACAGACGCACGACCACGCCGCGACGCCCGGGCACGATGCGCAGGTGTCGCACGGAACCGTGGGCCGCGTCGATCACGCTCGCAACGGTTTCGATCCGACGGCGATCCTGACGGACTTCGACGGTGGGCAGCTGTCGAGGGACGCGTCGGGCCGCACGGTCCGCGAGTACGAGTTCGTCGTGGTGACCAAGGAGATAGAGGTCGCACCGGGGGTCTTCTTCCCTGCGTGGACGTACAACGGGCGAGTGCCCGGGCCCACGATCCGCGCGACGGAGGGGGATCGGATCAGGATCAAGCTCGTCAACACGACGGACCACACTCACACGATCCATTTCCACGGTTTCCACCCCTCCAAGATGGACGGCGTCCCCGGCTTGGGTGAGGCGCCGGCGGGAGGGGAGTTCACTTACGACTTCATAGCGGAGCCGTTTGGAACCCACCTTTATCACTGTCACTCGTTGCCTCTGCTGCAGCACATCCACCGCGGCCTGTACGGAGCGTTCATCGTCGATCCGAAGAAGGGTCGCCCCGATGCACACGAGATGGTGATGGTGATGAACGCTTTCGACACCAACTTCGACGGAGAGAACGAGATCTACGCGGTCAACACGGTCGCATTCGCTTATATGAACGAACCGATCGAGATCGCGGCCGGGGAGTTGCAGCGCGCTCATGTCGTCAACATCACCGAGTTTGATCCGTTGAACTCGATCCACTTGCACGCCACCTTCTTCGATCTGTTCAGAACCGGCACGTCCCTCGAGCCGAGCGAGTTCACGGACACGATCTCGATGGGCCAGGCCGAACGGCACATGATCGAGTTCAAGTACCGCGAGCCGGGTCGATTCATGTTCCACGCGCACCAGACCGAGTTCACGGAGCTCGGCTGGATGGGCTTCTTCGAGGTGTCCTGAACGTGAACACGACCACCACCACCGACCGGACGTCCAAGCTGCCGCGCTGGGCCCTAGTGCTCGGGGCACTGACGCTCATCCTCGTCCTGCTCGGTGCCTTCAAGATCTTCGGACGACTCACGGATCTGCGTGCGATCCCCCCGGTCGAAGCGGTCGCTTTCGAGCGCACCGTTCTCACCGAGGACGGCGTCGAGATGTACATCCGCAACGACGGTCCGGACGACGTGACGGTGGCGCAACTCCTGATCAACGACGCGTACTGGGATTTCGACATCGACGACCGCACCATCGGCCGGCTCGAGACGGCCACCATCACATCGCCCTACCCGTGGGAGGAGGGGCTGCCGCTCGACCTCACGCTTGTGACCTCGACCGGCGTGACCATCTCTCACGTGATCGAGGTCGCAGCCCTGACGCCGGAGGCCGACGGCGACACCCTGCTCACGTTCACGCTGTTGGGGCTCTATATCGGAGTGATCCCGGTCGGCTTGGGCCTCTTCGCCTTTCCGTTCCTGCGGCGGTTATCGCGCGCGCGCTTG
>JAXDJL010000206.1:0-3780 GCA_034665685.1 Actinomycetota bacterium
CGGCCGCGATGCGCAGATCGCACCAGAGCGCCAGCTCGAGGCCGCCGGCAACGGCGTAGCCCTCGACCGCCGCGATCACCGGCTTGCTGAGCAACATCCGCGTCGGGCCCATCGGCCCGGGGCCGTCCTCCGATAGCGAACGAGCGGTTCCCGTGGCCACTTCCTTCAGGTCCGCGCCGGCACAGAAATTCCCTCCAGCGCCATACAGGATCGCCACGTCCAGCGCGTCGTCGGCCTCGAAGCGCTCGAAGGCTGCCACGAGCTCCGAAGCCGTCACCTCGTCGACGGCGTTGCGCACCTCCGGCCGGTCGATCGTCACCACCGCGGTGCGGTCCCGCACTTCGAACGACACGTTCATAGTGCGAAGGTTAGTTCAGGGTCAGGAGCCGGGCGGCTCCCCCGCCAACGCAGCCGTTACCCCGAGACCGATGTAGATCGTTCCCGTGATCGCCTCCCGCCTGCGGGCCACGGCCGGCGAGGCGAGGATCCTCGACCGCGCTCCGGAGGCGACCAGTGCGTAGGTGCTATCGCTCAGCATGCCTATCCCGATGAACAGGAGTCCCAAGATCGTCGTTTGCAGAGCGACCGGCTCGCCGCCGCGCTCGACGAATTGGGGAAGGAAGGCGAGGAAGAAGAGGGCCGTCTTGGGATTCAACAGGTTGACGAGGAACCCTTGCCAATAGACGCGTGCGAGGGAGCGCGATGTGGATTGGGCTCGCACCTCGCTCTCGTCCTTCGAAAGGAGCCGCCGGATCCCTATGTAGATGAGGTATGCGGCTCCGATGTACTTGATCGTCGTGAAGGCGATCGACGACGCCACGATGATGGCCGAGAGCCCGACGACGGCCGCTGCGAGATGGACGAGCGTCCCGGTATGGATGCCGAGGACCGAAACGAGCCCCGCCACGCGGCCCTGATCGACGCTGCGCGTGACGATGTAGAAGACGGACGGACCCGGCACGAGGAGCAACGCAAGTGCGGCGGCCGAGAAAACCATCAGGCTGGAAACGGGAGGCATGCAAAGATTCTGCCTCAGTCTGAAGTCTCCGCGCTATACCTCTCGGCTCTATTCCGTCGGCTCCGCAAGCCAGCGGTAGCCCAACCCCGGCTCGGTCGTGATCCAGCGAGGGGACGACGGCTTGTCACCGAGCTTCTGTCGGAGCTGCCGAACGTATAGCCGCAGATAGTGCGATTCACTCCCATACCCGTGGCCCCAAACCTGCCTGAGGAGCCATTGATGAGTGAGCAACTTCCCGGGATTGGTCGCCATCGCCTCGAGCAGCTTGTACTCCGTCGGCGTCAAGTGGATCGGCTCGTTCCCCAGTCTCACCAGCTGTTTGAGAAGGTCCATTTCCAGTCCATCGAAATGGAGGACGGGCCGCGGCTCACGATCCGAGACGGCGCGCCGTTGGATCGCTCGCATCCGAGCCAAGAGCTCCTTCATGCCGAACGGTTTCGTCACGTAGTCGTCCGCCCCGGCATCGAGGGCCCGCACCTTCTCGTCTTGGGTTTCGCGCACGGAGACAACGATCACCGGCAACTCCGACCATCCACGAAGACGACGGATGACCTCGTGCCCCTCGATCCCGGGGAGGCCAAGGTCGAGGAGGAGCAGGTCGAGCTCCTCCTCGGAGGCGAGTGACAGGGCGGTTTCGCCGTTGGCGGCCGTCAACACCTCGTAACCCCGAGCGGTGAGCGCGTTGGTAACGGCACGGCGCATCTGCGTGTCGTCGTCAACGACGAGCACTCGCTCCGACATCGGTCACCACCTCCCCCTCAGCGACGCACGGCAGCTCGAAGGTGAACGCGGCTCCACCGGTCGCCGTCTCCCCCACCCATATCCGGCCCCCATGTGCGACGACGATCGCACTCGCGATGGCAAGCCCTAAGCCCGTGCCCGACTCGGTGCCGGCACCTCTTTCGAACGGTTCGAAGATCCGCGCACGATCTTCCTTGGCGATGCCCCGCCCCGAATCGGCGACGGTCACGCGCACGCCATCAGGATTACCCACCGCCGACAACGAGATCGGGCTCTCGGGGGGTGTGAACTTGATCGCGTTCTCGATCAGATTGGTCAGCACCTGATCGATCTGAACCACGTCCATCGGCACCTCCGGGACGTCGTCCCCGACCCTGATCTCGACGTCCCTCCCATCGATCAAAGGACGCAGGCGATTGAGAACGCTCTCGAGCAACTCGTCGATCGGGCTGGGTGATTTCCTCGCGACGAGGGCCCCCGCGCGCAAGCGAGCCACATCGAGAAGATTGTTGACGACCCTGTGAAGTCGTTCGGCCTCCTGCTTGATCGTGTCGAGGTGCTCGCGGCGCTCTTCAGCCGAGAATCCCCGGCCGTCGATGAGACTGGTGACCGCCGTCATGATGGCTGAAAGCGGCGTTTTCACATCGTGGGTGACGCCGGAGAAGAGAGCAGCCTTGAGTTGACTCGCGTGCGCCTCCAGCTCGGCACGCCGGACGTCCAGACTGAGACGCATGCCTTCCAATGCCAATGCAAGCTGAGTTGCAAGGTTGTTCAAGACGGCCCGTTCGTCATCCGTTAAACGAGCACCGGACGGTAGCCAGAAGTGGATCATCCCGATCTCTTGCCCACGCGCCGTAAGGCGCACCTCTTGCGGGGACCCCGTCGGTTCCTTGTCATCGCGCGCAACGCGCGCGGTAGCCGCGAAGGTCGTGGATATCTCGCATCTCGCGAAGTCGAAAAGGTCGTTCAATCCCTCCGCGAAACTCGACAACACCCTCTCTGCGGATTCCCCCGACAACAACCGGGTGGCCAGGCGATTGAGGAGCCGGGCCTCACGCTCGCGTCGTTCTGCTCTCGCCTTCGCCGACAAAGCCGATGACAGGAGCACTCCCACGACCGCGGATGACGCAAGGAAGACCACCAGGGCGACGAAATCCTCAGCCGTGCCGACGACAAAAGTGTGGATGGGCGGCGTGAAGAAGAAATTGAGCGAAAGGAAAGACAGTACGGATGCCGCTATGCCCGCGACCGCTCCTCCAACCCGCGCCGCCACTACGACGGCCAGCACGTAGAGAACGGAAACCGCCACCGTCGGCGGGTGCGGATCGAGGATGGCGAGGAGCGTCACGAGGCCGGGGCACAAGAGGGCGGCGAGCAAGCCGTAGAACGAACGAGAGGTGGGAGCCCTCAGACGAGATTCCCTCATAGAGACATTGTCCGCCCCCACGTCGCGTACACGGAAGGTCCTGAGGAAACTAACGGAATCCTTACGGCGTGACGGTGATTCCTAACGCCACCGCTACGGCTCCCCCAGGACACTCAGTCCATGAGCACGGCGAGGGTTCTCAAGCGGGTCTTGCTCGGACGCGTCATGGCCTCGGGCGAGCTCGAGCACACGCTGTTGCCCAAGGTTCTTGCCCTGCCCGTCTTCTCGTCGGACCCCTTGTCGTCGAATGCGTACGCGACGCAGGAGATCATGTTGGTGCTCGGGCTCGTTGGGACGAGTGCTCTGAGCCTCGTGATCCCGATATCGCTGGCGGTGGCCCTGCTGCTGGCGATCGTCGTCATCTCCTATCGCGAAACCGTGCGCGCGTATCCGAATGGCGGAGGCGCGTACATCGTCGCTCACGAGAACCTAGGGACGCATCCGGGGCTCTTGGCCGCGGCGGCCCTGCTGATCGATTACGTGCTGACCGTTTCCGTTTCGATCACTGCGGGAGTTGACGCGATCGTCTCTGCCGCTCCGAGCATCGCCGACGCAAGGATCGAGATCGCGTTGGGGTTCGTTCTGTTCGTCACCT
>JAXDJL010000207.1:0-2556 GCA_034665685.1 Actinomycetota bacterium
TCGTGGCGGCGTACGAACCCACCCCCGGACAGCTCGAGTCTCTCAAGCGCGTGGTCGCCATGCACCACGAGGCCACCGGCTCGGAGGTCGCCGAGGCGATCCTGGCGGACTGGGAGACGACATCGACAGCGTTCCGGCGCGTCGCTCCGGTCGCAGAGGTCGCGCGCCTCGAGGCTCTCTTCGAGGGCACCACGACGAGTCCGGCTCCCTAAGGGTCTTCGGACAAGGCTCGGGCTCGAAGGAACACCGAGTCGAGCATCTCTCTCGTCAGCTTCCCGGTGAAGGTGTTCTGCTGGCTCGGGTGATACGAGCCCAATAAGACGTAGCGTCCGATGCGCGCTTCGGCGAGATGACCGAAGCGAGGACGCGGCTTGGGGATGGTTTCGGTGGCCGACAGGGCACGCAGCGTTCCGTCCCACGCGAACCCTCCGAGAGCGACGATGACGCGCACCCGGTCCAGGAAGCGCAGCTCCTCGACGAGGTAGGGCAAACACCGATCTCGTTCTTCAGGCAGCGGCTTGTTCGCCGGAGGCGCGCACCGAACGATCGCGGCGATGTAGGCGTCGGTGAGCGCGAGGCCGTCGTCCTTGTGCAGGGCGGTGGGCTGGTTCGCGTATCCGGTTCTGTGGAGCGACCCGAACAGCCACTCGCCGGAGCGATCGCCGGTGAACATCCGGCCCGTCCGATTCGCGCCGTGAGCGGCGGGAGCCAGTCCCACGATGAGCAGCCTCGCCTGCGGATCCCCGAAGCTCGGGATGGGCCGGCCCCAATATTCCTCCGCGGCGAACGACGCCCGCTTCTCCTTGGCCACCTTCTCGCGCCACACCACGAGACGGGGGCAGGCGCGGCAGGAGATAACGGTGGCGTTGATGCGGGCGAGGGCCTCGGCGTTGTCCATAGCGGCCGTCCATCTTCGCCCACGTCGCATAAAGGTCGCGTAATCTGCCGTCCGTGCGTGGACTCGGGACCATCATCAATCTTCTGACCGTCGGGGCCGGCGGCCTCGCCGGGATATTCGTGGGCGACCGGTTCCCGGAACGGATGCGTCACACGATCATGCAGGGGATCGGACTAGGAACCATCGCCGTGGCGGTGGTGGGATTCGAGCCACTCCTCGACGCAGACCGCGGGCTCCGTCGCGCCGTGATCATGCTCGCCGCTCTCACTTTGGGGGCGATCATCGGCGAGGCCCTGCGTCTCGACGACCGCCTGGATCGTCTGGCGGAGTCGCTCCGGTTGAGGTTCGCGCCGAGGGAGCCGAACCAGCCCGATGCTCACTCCCGCTTCGCCGAGGGATTCGTTCTCGCCTCCACCGTGTTCTGCGTGGGTCCGTTGACGCTGCTGGGCGCGGTCGAGGACGGGCTCGGGATCAGCATCAGGCTCCTCGCCATCAAGAGCACGCTCGACGGGATAGTGGCCGTGGGCTTCGCGTCCGTCTACGGCTGGGGCGTGCTGGCTTCACTGCTCACGATCGGCATCTACCAGGGAGGCGTGACGGCCCTGGCGGTGTTGATCGAGCCCCTCCTGACCGGCGAGGTGTTGGCCGAGCTCGGCATCATCGGCAGCGTTCTCGTGCTGGGCATCGGCTTCACCATCCTCGAGATCAAGAAGGTGAACCTCGTGAACCTCCTCCCCGCGGTGTTCGTGGGGCCGGTAATCGCAGCGGTGGTCGACGCTATAGCTGGCTAAGTCTCTGCCACCGTGATCTCCCCCGTCATGCCTAACTCTCCGTGGAACCTGCACACGATCTGATAGGTCCCCGGTTCCAACCGGGCGCCAACGGGAGCAAGTCGCAAGGAGTCACCCGGCCGAAGGTCCTTGCTGTAATCGGCGCCGACGATGGTCACGTTGTGGAGATTGCTCCCTTCATTGCGAACGACGAACGCTCGATCAGCATCGATCGTGATGTGGTTCTCGGGATGGATGTCGTGGAAGTGATTGTCGACCGCGACGGAGACGTACGGGCCCACGCCGTCGTCCCCCGGATTGCCTGAGGGAGTGGCAGCCGGAGCGGCGTCCTCGGCCGCCGACGAGCAGGAGACGGCGAGCAACAAGGCGACGATCGGCAGAGCGAGCTTCATGGCTTCAGAGTACGTGTGACATGAACGTCTTCCAGCGCTCGTCCTGCTGGTACTCGAACAGCTCCTTTGGGGGGCCGTCGACGATGATCTTTCCCTCGTCCATGAAGATAAGGCGGTTGGCGACCTCGCGAGCGAAACCCATCTCGTGCGTCACGACGATCATCGTTCGGCCTTCTTTCGCCAGCGCCACCATCGTGTCGAGAACCTCTTTCACGAGCTCCGGATCGAGGGCGGAAGTCACCTCGTCAAAGAGCATCAGCTTGGGCTTCATCGCGAGGGCGCGGGCGATGGCCACCCGCTGCTGTTGGCCGCCCGACAGCTGTCCCGGGTGTGCATCCGCCTTGTGAGCGAGGCCAACGTGCTCCAGTTCCTTCATGGCGGTTGCTTCCGCTTCCTCATCATCGATCTTGAGCACCTTCCGCAGAGCGAGAGTGATGTTCTGCTTCGCCGACTTGTGAGGAAAGAGGTTGAAAGC
>JAXDJL010000208.1:0-2644 GCA_034665685.1 Actinomycetota bacterium
TTCACCTCGAGGGCATCGATCGCGGCGGCGAAAGTCGGAACGTACTTGGAGCTGGGAGCGAGGCCGAGGTCCCCACCCTTCGGGCCGGTCGTCGGGTCAGTCGAGTGCTGCTTCGCGAGCGTGGCGAACAACGCCTTGCGCTGTCCGGTCGGCGTGCTCTGCAGGCGCGCCGCCAAACGATCGGCCAGGGCCCTGTCCTTCTCCTTCACGAGGATGTGCGAGACGCGCGACTGCTGGTAGTCGCCGATGTTCTCGTCGTAGAAGGACCGAACCTCGGCGGGAGAGACGGCAATGTTCTCCACGACCTGTTCGCGCAGCTTCATCTCGAGGACCTGGTCCTTCACGAGATCGGGGAGCTGAGACTCCTCGAGCGCTTGGTCGGCGAGCGCCTGCTGAAAGGCCTCTTCGTTCTCGAACTGTTGCTTGATGACGTCTATCTGTTCCTGCACCTCGTCGTCGGTCACCTCGATGTCCGCGGCTTCAGCCTCGGCCGTGATGATGTCGTGGCTGATGAGCTGAGTGAGGAAGCTCTGCTCGAACTGGCGCCGCAGGACGTCGCCCTCGCCTTCCTTGGCGAGCTCGGTGAAGCGATCCGAGGCGGCGAACTTCTCCCCGGCGGCGTCCACCCGCTCGACGGTGATCTTGTGGCCGTTCACGGTCGCGGCCGTGGGCTCGAAAAGGGTGCCGCACCCCGCGACGAGAGCACAAGCGGCCAACGCGGCTAGGAAACGAAGTCTCATGCCCCGGAGGTTAACTGCTTCAGAAGGTCGGTCACCCATGCGACGACATCCGTCTTGGGCACGTCACCTTGCGGGATCAGGAGCGTTTGGGTGCTGTGTCGGTACTCGGCCGCGGGCAAGATCCGCTGCAGTCTGATCTGACGCGAGTCCTCGATCTCGATCGGTCGGATCCGCAGATGCTTGGCGACGGTGGCGGCCTCGGTGATGCCTCGAGCGAGCATGAGGCTCCGTAGTTGGGCCACCTCGAAGAGAGCCTCAACCGGCTCCGGCAGCGGCGCACCGTAGCGGTCTATCAGCTCCGCCTTCACCTCCTCGATGTCGTCTTGCTCCCGGGCAGACGCGATCCGGCGGTAGCCCTCGAGGCGAAGGTTCTCGTCGGCAACGTAGGACTTGGGGATGAACGCGCCGAGCGGGAGGTCGATGCGCACCTCGGTCTCCTCCTGCCACGGCTGACCGCGCGCCTCGTCGACGGCAGAGGCCATCATCTTCACGTACAGATCGAAACCGACCTCCGCGATGTGCCCGTGCTGCTCGGCGCCCAGGAGGTTTCCGGCGCCCCTGATCTCGAGGTCCTTCATGGCGATCCGGAAGCCGGATCCGAGCCCGGTGTGCTCGGCGATCGTCTTCAGTCTCTCGTGCGCCTCCGCGGTCAACGAACGCTCCGGGCGGAAGAACAGATACGCGTAAGCGCGCTCGTGGGCGCGGCCCACACGGCCGCGCAACTGATACATCTGCGACAGGCCGAGAAGATCGGCGCGCTCGACGACCAAGGTGTTCGCCGTCGGGATGTCGAGACCGGACTCGATGATCGTCGTACACACGAGCACGTTCGTCTTCGCGTCGCCGAAGTCGAGCATCACCTGCTCGAGCGCCCGTTCATCCATCTGTCCGTGAGCCACCGCGACGCGCGCGTCGGGCACGAGCTCTTGGAGCCGGCGTGCGGCGTGCTGGATCGTGTCGACGCGATGGTGCACGTAGAACACCTGGCCGTCGCGAAGGATCTCTCGTCGAACCGCCGACGCGACGGTCAACTCGTCGTACTCGCCGACGTAGGTCATCACGGGATGCCGGTCCTCCGGTGGGGTGTCCACGATAGAGATGTCGCGGATGCCAGACATCGTCATCTCTAGGGTCCGCGGGATCGGAGTGGCGGTGAGCGTCAACACGTCGACGTTCACACGAAGCTCCTTCAGCTTCTCCTTCTGCTCGACGCCGAAGCGCTGCTCCTCGTCGACTATCACGAGCCCCAGGTCGGCGAACTTCACGCTCGGCTGCAACAGCCTGTGCGTGCCGACGACGACGTCGACCTTCCCGGTCGCCAAGTCCGCGACGACGCGCTTCGCCTCGGCGTTCGACAGGAAGCGAGAGAGCATCTCGACCCTGACCGGGAAGTGCCGGAACCGCTCGAAGAACGTCGAGAAGTGCTGCTGCGCAAGGATCGTGGTCGGAACGAGCACCGCGACCTGCTTGCCGGCCGCCACCGCCTTGAAGGCGGCGCGCACCGCGATCTCGGTCTTGCCGTAACCGACGTCGCCACAAACGAGGCGATCCATCGGAGCGGCTCGCTCCATGTCGTCCTTCACCTCGTCGATCGCGCGCAGTTGGTCGGGGGTCTCCTCGTATGGGAACGCGTCTTCCAGCTCGCGCTGCCACGGAGTGTCGGGACCGAACGAGTAGCCCTTGGCGCGCGCTCTGTCCGCGTACAGCTTCACCAGCTCGATCGCGATCTTGCGCGCTTGGCGCCTGACCCGCGACTTCGTCTTGCCCCATTCCGACGAGCCCAGGCGACTGACCCTGGGAGCCTCTCCCCCGACGTACTTCGTGACGAGGTCCACCTGGTCGCTCGGCACGTAGAGCTTGTCGCCCTTCGCGTATTCGATGATCAGGTATTCGCGGTGGACGCC
>JAXDJL010000209.1:0-3213 GCA_034665685.1 Actinomycetota bacterium
GGCCGCAGCCTCGTTCCGAATCCCCCCGCGAGGATCAGCGCTTTCAAGGAGTGTGCTGCGGCACCCTAGGTGCCTGACGCCCTGCGGAACGAGAACCCGATGAGAGCGATCCCCACCGCGATGACGAGGACGCCCAGCCAGCGAAGCGAGGGAACGTGCTCGTGGTGCACGAATCGCTCGAAGGCGACGACGACGATGTAGGAGATCCCGACGGAGGGATAAGCGACCGACAAGGGAACGCGCGATAGGACCACCAACCAGAAGACGGCCGAGACTCCGAACAAAGCAAGACCGATCCACAGACGCGGCTCGCGCGCCACGCGACCGATGGTGTCGCCGGCCGCCGCGATCTGAGCGCCGCCGATCGTCCCGACCCTCTCCATAGCGCTCTTGAGCGTCAATTGACCCGCAACCGCAAAGCCGACGCTAACGAGAAGCAGGAGAGCGGAGGGAAGAAGCCCCGGATGCGATGGAGGATTGATCGGTGAATGTTCTGGAAGCTCGAGCGGCATGGCGGGGAGTCTAAGCCGCCGGTGCCACCAGCGTTTAGGCCCCGAGCGTTCTCTAGCAGGAAACCTTGACGGCGCCTTCTGCGTAGGTCATCGAGCCCTTCTGGAGCTCGAGCTTCAGTCCTTGATCCGTTTGCACAACATCGGCGGTTGGGTAACCGCACGGAGACTTGGCCTCCCCGAGCTCGCGGTACCGACGTGCGATCTCTCCCCACAACGCGAACACCTCGTTCTTCTGCGGATTGCTGTAGAGGCGTCCGCCCTCGAATCGCTGTCTCCGGCCCCCATCGGGAAGCGAGTCGCTGTGCTCCCTGTCGGCGAGCGGCAAGCCCAGTTCTCCTTTCACGCCCCCGCTGCGCTCGAACGCGGCGTCGAAGTCGCCGAGCGTCGCGTGGGGGCCGGTGTCCTTGGACCACAGGATCCGGCCGTTCGCGAACGTCGCACCTCGGTACCTGCCCGGCCCCCATATGCCGGACTTCGGCATCCCGAGCGGGCCCTTCTCACGAGCGGTCGTTTCGTACTTGCGGAGGATCTTTCCCCATTGCCACACGATGGAGTCGCTCGCCGCGATGTACGTCATGCGGCCCACCTCGAAGTCCTGCGCGCGGCCGAGCGTCTCATCGGCTCCTTTCGGCACGCGATAGAGAGCGCTCGTTGCGCCGCCGGGCGCGCCGTCCAATTTGTCCCATTGCTCTCGGAAACGCTTCGCCGTTTCATAGCCGACGTCCACCCGGAACAGAGTGTCTTTCAGCCCGAGCGCGGACCTGAGGGACCAACCGCTCTCGCGCACGACCTTGTTGGAGCCCGCGATGCGAGCGCCCCCGGACTTGTCTCCCTTAACGACGGTAACGCGGCCGGAAACGCCGAACGGCTTGAGAAGTGAGAAGGATGTGAGGGAACCGATCCCGTAGGCACCGTTCAGCTTGGATTCGAAATCCGACCACGACATGGTCAGCTCCCACTGAAAATTGGGGTTCTTCCCATCCGCGTAGTCGGGATTGTCGGGAACGCCCCGCAGATAAGAGATCGGGCTCCCGCCCCACACGTTCTCGTTGTTCTCGGTGTAACCGCCCGACGAGGACGAATAGAGGGCTTGGATCGGCTCCCCGTCGGCGATCAAGACACTCCCATCGGTCGCGTCCACTGCATCTTTCCAGTCGTCCCAGAACTCACCGGAACCGCTCTTCTTCGCGTCGCCGATGTATGCCTGGTCGATCGTGGAGTCGTAGACCGCGCAATCGCAAGGTGCTCGATGCTGTCCCTGACGGACGACGCGCGAGTAAGCGTACGTACGTCCGGCGATCGCTTGGGCCTCGAGCGATGCCGCCGGCCACGACGCGGGCACCTCGCCCAGTCCGTAGATGTACTTCTGCATGGAAGCGCTGAGCACGACGTTGAGGCATCGCGACTCGCCGCAACCATAGTTTCCGAACTCCATGACGCCGTAGCGGAAATCGTTGTTCTTGTCGTCGAGATGGAGAAGAGAGTCGAACTTGGCGTACTTCACGACGAGAGGATGCGTTCCATCTCCGAACACCGTGCGACCGTCCTTCTTGAACTCCGTTCCGTTCTTGAAGATCTTCAGCCCTCCGGTCGAGGCGGCTTCGATCCGCCACTGCGTGTTGGCGTCGCCGCGCGCCAGGCGCTCGTCGCTGCCGAAGACGGACACCACGACCATCCCGTCGGTGTCGCCGATCCCCCGCGAGGTGAAAGACGTCTCGTGCATCGATCCGCCGTACCCCGGCAAGAGGTTCACGCGAAGCGCCTCGGGCATCTCCTTCTTGGTGACGCGAGCGCCCTTGTAGTAATGCTCCAGGATCTCGGTTGACGTGCGGCCCTTGAGGGCCCTTCCGTAGGCCCCGTACTGGGACATCCCGATGCCGTGGCCCCACCCACCGCCTTTGATCGTGACCGTTCTCTCGGCCCGGGCCACGCCCGGAACCAGGACGGACGCCGCGACGAGGCAGACGGCCACCAGGGCTCGGATCGGCCCCCGGATGACCCTCCGGACATCCCGGACGTGAGTCACAGTAGTTAACAAAAACATCAGGCTCCCAAAATACTGCTAGCTGCGAGATAAGGGAAGGGGGCCCTAGCCGGCCCCCTCCAGAGCCGCCCGGTAGGCCCCCAGGGTCGTCCGAGCGGTCCTCTCCCACGTGAACTGTGCGGCTCGGGCGCGCCCGGCCATCCCCATCCGGCGTCGCTCGCCCTCGTCCGCGGTCAATCTGATCAGCTCCGCCGCGATCGCGTCGACGTCGCGGGGGTCGACGAGCGTAGCGGCGTCGCCCACCACCTCCGACACTGCTGGGTTGCGGCCCACGAGGGCCGGCGTGCCGGCCGCCATCGCCTCGAGCGGCGGGAGGCCAAAGCCCTCGTACAGGGACGGATAGCAGAAGAGGTCCGCCGCCGCGAGCAGGCCCGGCAGCTTCTCGTGCGCGACCCATCCGATCGGGATCACCCCCGGGGTCGGCGGGAGCTCGGGGCCCCACCCCTTCGGCCCCGCCAGGACCAAGCTCCAGTCGGACAGCCCGGCGCGCCGCCACGCTTCGAGCAGCCGAGGGAGGTTCTTGCGCGGAGCGATCGTTCCGACCGCGAGCACGAACCTCCCCGGGATGCCGAGTTCCTCCAAGAACGTGTCCGCCATGGGAGCTGCGCTAAAGAAGTGCGGAGCGACTCCCTCATGAGCGACGACGACGCGCTCCTC
>JAXDJL010000210.1:0-3547 GCA_034665685.1 Actinomycetota bacterium
GGGAAGACCTCTGTCTGCTCGAGTATCTCGAAGGCAGGTCGTTCCGCCGACTCGGCAAGAAGGCGGGGAAGGCTCGCAAGGTTGTGTGTCCCCAGGACCACGTCGACGTAGGGCGCCCGCTTCTGGATCGTCTCTCGATCCTTCTGCGCAAGACAGCCGGCCACGACTATGCGCATGTCCGGCCGGGCGTCCTTTATCGCTTTGGTGTGCCCGAGGTTCCCGTAAAGACGCGTGTCTGCGTTCTCGCGGATACAGCACGTGTTGAACAGCACGACCGAGGCGTCCTGCGGTGATTCCGTGGCCGCGTAACCCTCGGCCTCGAGCATGCCCGCCATTCGCTCGGAGTCGTGCTGGTTCATCTGGCACCCGAAGGTGCGTATGTAATACGTGCCCTTGGTCGAGCTCACCGGCCCGAGGTTACTTGGCGAAGGCCGAGGACCGGGTTTCCCGGATCGTCATGACCCGGATCTGGCCCGGATACTGGAGCTCCTCCTCGATCTTCTTTGCGATATCCCGAGCGATGATCTCGGCCTTCATGTCGTCGACCGCCTCGGGCTTCACCATCACGCGGACCTCGCGTCCTGCCTGCATCGCGTAGACCTTCTCGACGCCCTCGAACTCCATCGCGATCGCCTCGAGTCGCTCGAGCCGCTTGACGTAGGTCTCGAGAGATTCGCGCCGTGCCCCCGGACGAGCGCCGGAGATGGCGTCCGCTGTGGACGTGATGACGGCCTCAACCGTGCGCTGCTCGACCTCACCGTGGTGAGCCTCGATCGCATGCACGACCTCGGGCTTCTCCTTGAGGCGTCGGGCGATCTCGGCCCCGATCAGGGCGTGCGATCCCTCGACCTCGTGGGTGACTGCCTTGCCGATGTCGTGCAGCAGCGTGCATCGCTTCGCGAGCGCCACGTCGGTTCCCAGCTCGCCGGCGATCATCCCCGCGATGTGCGAGGCCTCGACCGAGTGCTTCAGGACGTTCTGACCGTAAGAGGTGCGGAACTTGAGGCGCCCGATGACGCGCACCAGCTCGGGGTGCATGTCGGTGATGCCCGTCTCGAGGACGGCCCACTCGCCTCCCTCGCGGATCTCCTGCTCGACCTGCTCCTTGGACTTCTCGTGGATCTCCTCGATCCGAGCCGGCTGGATACGGCCGTCTCCGATGAGCCGCTCGAGCGTCAGACGCGCCATCTCGCGGCGGATCGGGTCGAAGCAGGAGAGGACGACCGCCTCGGGCGTGTCATCCACGATGAGGTTGGTTCCCGTGGCTGCCTCGAAGGCCCGGATGTTCCTGCCCTCGCGGCCGATGATGCGGCCCTTCATGTCCTCGTTCGGAAGGGTGACCGTCGTGACCGTTGCCTCCGTGGTGAGGTCCGAGGCGACGCGCTGCATCGCTATGGCGATGATCTTGCGCGCCCTTCGGTCCCCCTCCTCGCGGGCCTGCGATTCGATGTCCCTGACAATGAGGAGGGCGTCCCTCTTGGCCTCGTCCTCGATCTCTTCGATGAGCCCCTGGCGGGCCTCCGCGGAGCTCATGCCCGCAACCCTTTCGAGCTCGGCCCTGGCGCGCTGCCCTACCGCCTCAATCTCGGCCCTGGCGCGGTCGAGGTCCGTGACCTTCGCATCGACGGCCTGCTCCTTGCGGTCGAGGGAGTTGGCCCGCGTGTCGAGCAGCTCCTCCCGCTGGGCGATCCGCTGCTCTTTCTTCGCTACCTCGGCCCCGCGATTCTTGATCTCGCCCTCGGCTTCTTGCCGCATGCGGTAGATCTCGTCCTTCGCTTCGACTATGGCCTCTCGACGGGATGCCTCGGCCTGGCGCTCTGCGTCCTCGAGCATCGTTTTCGCACGACGCTCGATCGAGTTCGCCTCGTTCTCCGCTTGGTTCTTGCGAACGAAGTAGCCGATCCCCCCACCCACGAGAAGGCCGAGGATGAGACCAATCACGATCTGCATCGCTCGCTCCTTTCTGTCTCACCCGCGGTCCGAACGCGGCGTGTCAGCCGGCCGGACCCGGAGCGAACCAGAAGCGAGAGCTAGGCGGTCAGTTGAGTCGCCCGAGCATCCTCGTGCTTGTCAAGAAACGATGGATCGAATGACTAAGGCCAAAAGTGAGGCCCGGTCGATAGCCGACAAGGACGTTTTGTAAGGAACTCTCGTTCGTGGTCCGCACCATTTGGGTTAACCCTTTTTGAAGATATTGCTAACGCTCATGGTACGCCTAATCCCAACCTTCGGGCGGCAAAACGGCCTTGGCGGCCCCCTCGGCAACCTCGTACGAGAACCCTCGCCCCATCAGCATCTTCACTATCCGCCCCGCCTGCTCCCGTAGGGGGCGTCCGGCCACCCGCCGGACCCACCTGGAGGCGAGATCCAGGGCCACCTCGGCCTCGTCCCGCTCGGCCGCTGCGATCGCCTGCTCGCTGACCTCCCGGGGAACCCCCTTCGCAGCCAGCTCGGCCGCCAGAGCCCGGGAGCCCCTCTTGCGGCCCCGATCCTCGACCCACTGATCGGCGAAGGCTCCGTCGTCCAGCAGCCGGAGGCGCTCGAGGCGGGCGATGACCTGCCCGACGACCTCCCTGTCGAATCCCGCCGTCGCCAGCTTCTGCTCGATCTCACGACGGGCGTGGGGTCGCCGGGCGAGGAGGCGCCCGGCCTTCTCCATGGCCTTCCGGTAGGGCTCGTCGTCGGGCTCGTCGGGCACCAACTCGAGCCCCGGCAACGGCCGCGCGCCGGGCTCCGCACCTCCATCACGAGAGAAGCGGAGCGGCACCAGATCCTCCTAAGGAGTCGCTTCTAGATCGACGTCGACGGGGGTCTCGTCCTCGATCTCGAGAACGTCGTCGGAGCCACCGGGGATGAGGCCCAACTTCTCTTTGATCTTGAGCTCGATCTCGGCGGCGATGTCGGCGTTCTCCGCCAGGAAGGTCTTGGCGTTCTCGCGTCCCTGACCCAGCTGGTCGTCGCCGTAGATGAACCAGGCGCCCGACTTCCTGACGATCCCGTGATCGATGGCCACGTCGAGGAGGCTTCCTTCCTTCGAGATCCCCCACCCGTACTGGATGTCGAACTCGGCCTTCTTGAAGGGAGCGCTGACCTTGTTCTTCACGACCTTGACCCGGACCCGCGAGCCCACGATCTCGGCGCCGTCCTTCAGCGAGTCGATGCGGCGAACGTCGAGACGGACCGACGAGTAGAACTTGAGAGCGCGCCCGCCGGGGGTGGTCTCGTTCGAGCCGAACATGACTCCGATCTTTTCCCTGATCTGGTTGATGAAGATAAGGATGGTCTTGGAGCGGTTTACGTTGCCCGCGAGCTTCCGAAGAGCCTGAGACATGAGGCGCGCCTGGAGGCCCATGTGGGAGTCCCCCATCTCGCCCTCGATCTCGGCCCGCGGCACCAGAGCGGCGACGGAGTCCACCACGATCACGTCCATGGCGCCGGAGCGAACGAGCGTGTCGGCGATCTCGAGCGCCTGCTCGCCGGTGTCGGGCTGCGACACGAGGAGGTTGTCGGTGTCGACGCCCACGGCCTTCGCGTAGGTGGGGTCGAG
>JAXDJL010000211.1:0-6650 GCA_034665685.1 Actinomycetota bacterium
TGTCTCGAACGTTCTCTTCACCGCCGGATCACTCGCCGTCACCGTGTGGGTCTTCATGTCGGGCCTCCACCTGTGGCAGCGAGCCTCGGAGGGGGCGGCGACGTAGCGCGGGATTCAGGCGATGGCGTCGCTGCGCGCGGGCTGGTCCGACGCGAGCAGGTGAGCCTTGATCTCCGCCAGCGGAAGGGGCTTGGCGAATAGATAGCCCTGTCCCGAATCGCAGCCGAGAACCTTCAGTCGGTCGAGCTGATCGCCCGTCTCGATCCCCTCGGCGACGGTTTGCAGCTTGAGGATCCCGGCTAGGTGGACGAGCGCTTCGGCTAGAGCGGATTCCTCCGGGCCACTCGCGACCCGGGAGATGAACGAGCGATCGATCTTCAAGATGTCGAGCGGGAACTGATGCAGGTAGCTGAGCGAGGAGTAGCCCGTTCCGAAGTCGTCGATCGCGATCTTCACTCCCAGAGCCTGTAGCTGCCGGAGCGTCTCCTGACCCGTCGCGGCGTCTTCCATAAGGCTGGTTTCGGTGATCTCGATGACGACGTCGGCGGGGTCTATCCCGGATTCACGGAGAGCTCGCGCCACGCTTTCCACCACGTCGGCTTGATGAAGCTGTCGGGCGGAGAGGTTGATGGCAACGTAGATATTGCGACCGATGACTTCCTGCAGTTCCTTCCCGCAGCGAGTGGCCTCGGACAACACCCATGCCCCCAACGGGATGATCAGGCCCGTTTCTTCTGCTAGAGGGATGAAGTCGTTCGGCGGTACCAGACCGCGGACCGGGTGTTCCCATCGCACGAGCGCTTCGACACCTTTTATCTCTTGGGATTCCAGATCGATGATCGGCTGGAAGTGCAGGATGAGGTCACCGTTCTCGATCGCCCCCTGCAGCTCCGCCTTCAGCTCGAGGCGACGAAGGATCGAGTCACGCATCCCCGGCTCAAAGAGGGCGGAACTAGCTCGATCCAACTTCTTGTTCTTGGCCGCGTACATCGCGATGTCCGCATCCCGCAATAGCTCTTCCGCGGTAACGGAGCCCTCGGCCGCGGCGATCCCGATGCTGGAGCGCACGATGAGGTCGCGCTCGCTCAGGGTCAAAGGCTCCTCGATGGCCGACTGCACGCGCTTGACCGCGCGTCGGGCTCCTTCCACGTTCGACCCTTCCAGGAGGACGGCGAACTCATCACCGCCGATGCGAGCCACCGTGTCGGACGGCCGGAGGGACTCGTTGAGGCGGCGAGCGACCTCGCGCAGGAGGTCGTCGCCCGCTGCGTGGCCCAGGCTGTCGTTGACGGCTTTGAATCCGTCCAGGTCCATGAAGAGGATGGAGACATCCGTTCCGATCCGATCGCGCAGCGCCAGCGCGTGGTCGATCCGATTGAGGAATAGCGCCCTATTCGCAAGTCCGGTGAGCGCGTCGTGGAACGCTTGGTATTCAACCTCCTGCTCCAAGGCCTTGCGTTCGGTGATGTCCTGGCACGTACCAACCATGCGGACGAAGACCCCGTTGGTGTCGACCGAGACCTCCCCCAACGTGTGGATGACTCGACAAACCCCGTCGCCGCGAATGAGGCGGCATTCGTATTCCAGCTTGCCGCCGGTGTTGGCCGCTGTTCCGATGGCCGCCTCCACGCGCGGGCGGTCTTCGTGATGGATGAGGTCGAGGAAGGAACTTACCGTGGGGTGGTATGCGTCGGGGAGACCGAAGATCCGATAGAGCTGATCCGACCACCACACCTCGTCGGCCGTGATGTTCCATTCCCAGCTTCCGATCCGAGCGATCTCTTGTGCCTCAGCGAGCTCGACGTTGGCGCGTTGGAGGTCACCGCGTGCGTCGCGCTCGCTCTCGAGAGCCACCTCGTTCATCCTCCATGCGATAAGGCAGGCAACGCTTTCGCCCAGGATGAACCCTCCGTGCACGATCGCCCATTTCCAGGGGTGCGCGATCGCGGCGGGGTGATTGAAGACGCCCTCCGGGCTGATCGCGCCGGCGATCCCGTGGTGGAGTACGACGTAACCGATCGCCACGCCGAAAGGCAGCCACGATTGGTACAGCGTCACGACGGCAACCATGACGAAGAAGTGGAAGTGCATCTCGATGACCCCGCCCGAGAAGTGGGTGAGGATCGCCGACGACGTCATTAGTCCAACGGTCGCCAGCACCGAGCGCGTGGGCCGCTTGAGCGTGGGGATGCTGGCCGCCGCGGCGGCAACCGCAACGAAGGATCCTTCGAGCAGGGAATGGGCCGCGCCGAGACCTTGATAGATGCCGAAGAGCGGCACCGCTATGACGTGGGCCCACAAGAGGATGAGGATCCCCCGATGCCGCCGGTCCCAGTCCGCCATCTCGAGGGGATGACCCTTGGGCAGCGCTCGACCCAAACCCGACAGAGTCTTAGCGAACCGATTCATGCACGCCTCCACTAGATGACCTTCGCCCCTACCTAGGAAACGGCCGATGGGATGCGGAACTTGATAGCCGGGTGCCTGGTTTACGTATATTTTCCGAGGTTTTCACGCTCCCAGGGCGCCTGGGCCTCCCCAAGAGAGACGGAATCCCTGCCCCCGGTAGGAGCCCGGGACCCTTACGGCGAATGGAAAGGGAGAACATCTCTGACCGCCCAGGAGGGGACCGACCATGAAGAAGACGATCGCCGTGATCCTGATGACCGCTCTGATCGGCGCAGCGTTCATCGCCGCTCCGGCCGACGCGGGGCGCAAGCGCAACCGCAAGGTGACCGGTGTCTACAACGGGGGAGCCGGCGTCGGGACAATCTACGCCATCAACTTCGGCGGAGCCAAGTTCCCCACCAAGAGCACCGAGCGGTACGTCAAGGTGAAGCTCACGGATGCCACGGGGCAGCCGGTCGGTTTCAGCGTGGGACAAGACCCCGACGGCGATTCCTCGGCCGACATCCTCGGGAAGGGCTGCGGAAAAACGAAGGGTTCCGTGCCGATCCAGGGAGGGGTCGATGTGATCATCTTCGTGGGCGAGCTCGAGGCCTGTGGAGACCCGACCATCGGGACCCAGGGCGAGATCGCGGCGGTCTTCTCTAACCTTCCCTAGGTAACGTACTGAGGCCTAGGTGTTGTGGTTCGTGGCCTTCCACAGTGCGGGAACCAGTGCGGCGGCCAGCGCGATCTTTATCGCGTCGCCCAGAAGGAACGGGTAGACGCCCAGGTCGAGAGCCTTGGCGAGCGACACATCGATCGCGTTCTTCAGGTACAGCACGCCGACGAGGTAGATGAGCAGGTTCCCAAGGACGAGGACGGGGACCGAGGTGAGCGGGGAGCGGTCGAAGCCTCGCTCGGCGAAGAAGCCCACGACGATCGCGGCCACGATGAACCCAAAGACGTAACCCAGCGTGACGCCGCTCGCGGTCGCGAACCACGGAATGCCTGCCGAGCCGAGCACGAGGTAGATCACCGAGCCGAGCAGTGCGCGCCGCGTCCCCAGAAGGAGAGCGCCCGCCAGCACGGCGAACGTCTGCCCCGTGATCGGCACCGGGGTGAAGGGAAGCTTGATCGAGAGCTGCGCCGAGATGCCGATCGCCAGTGCGTAGGCTCCGGCAAGGATGAGGTCCCTGGCCCAATCGCCGGGAAGAAGATCGGAGAGGACGGGAGCCGGTCTCGCAGCGAGGGTCGTTTGCCTGGACATTTCTCACCTTTCCGCCATCGGTCGGTAGAGCAAGCGTATTAGACCCTGCGCGGGGCCCGCCGGTCGCGCGCTTGACCGTGGCATGGGAATCTCGGGGGTGGAGGCCCGGTTTCCAGGGGAAAGGGCCACGTCAAGGGAGGCGACTTCATGAAGCTCGAAGGCATCCACCACGTAACCGCCATCACGGGCGATGCTCCGCAGAACGTGGAGTTCTACGCGGGAGTGCTGGGCCTCCGCATGGTGAAGAAGACCGTTAACCAGGACGATCCAACGATCTACCACCTCTTCTATGCAGACGAGCGCGGCAGCGCCGGATCGGACCTCACGTTCTTCGAATATCCGGGGGCCTCTCCGGGCCGCGCCGGCGACGGGATGGTGTACCGAGTCGTTTTCCGCGTCGCCTCGGCCGAGGCGCTCGATTTTTGGCAGAAGCGTCTCGAGCGTGAGGGAACCTCCGGCGAGCGCACCAACACCTCGCTCGTGTTCCACGACCCGGAGGGCCTGCAGCTCGAGCTCGTCATCGACACCTCGTCGGATGACCCGCTCAGGGCGGAGCACCCCGATATCCCGCTGGAGTTCGCCGTCAGAGGTTTCGACGGCGCGCACGCATACAGCTCGGATCCAGAACGCAGCCGCGACCTGTTCGAACACGCCCTGAATTTCGGATCGGTCGGAGAGAACACTTGGGTGGCGCGCGGCGAAAAGCGCGGAGGCTTCTACCGTTTCGACCCGGCCCCCGAACAGCGTCCCCTGAGCGGTGCCGGAACGGTGCACCACATCGCGTGGGCGTCGCCGATCGAAGAACACTCGGCGTGGCGCGAACGCGTGGCCGCGGCCGGAGCGGCCCCCACTCCGATCATCGACAGGTTCTATTTCAAATCGATCTACTTCCGGGAGCCCTCGGGCGTGCTCTTTGAGATAGCGACGCTGGGGCCTGGCTTCACCGCGGATGAGGATCTCGCGACCCTCGGCCAAGCTCTATCCCTGCCGCCGAACTACGAGCACTTGCGGGACAAGCTGAAGGACATCCTCACGCCGTTGCCCGACCCGCGCGCCGGAGCGCGCTCGTAGCGTGACGCGAGAGCGTTGGGTCGAGGTCGACTCCTACTTCGAAGACCTCTTTATAGGGACGGATGCCGCACTAGAGGCGACGGCCGAGGCGAACGCGGCCGCTGGGTTGCCTGCCATCGACGTCTCACCCAACAAGGGGAGGTTCCTCCAGTTGCTTGCTATGGCTCAAGGCGCGCGGACGATCCTCGAGATAGGAACCCTGGGGGGGTACAGCACGATCTGCCTCGCTCGCGCTCTTCCGCGCGGCGGCCGGCTCGTGACCATCGAGGTCGAGCCGAAGCACGCCGAGGTCGCTCGGGGCAACATCGCGCGCGCGGGACTTGGCGACGTCGTCGATCTGCGAATCGGGCCGGCGCTCGATGTGCTCCCTCTGCTCCGTGATGAGGGAAGCGGCCCGTTCGATCTCGTGTTCATCGATGCCGACAAGGTGAACGCGGCCGGCTATTTCGAATGGGCGCTCGAGCTATCCAAGGACGGCAGCTTGATCATCGTCGACAACGTCGTGCGCGAAGGGGCGGTGATCGATCCCAACAGCGAGGACGCGAACGTCCAGGGGATCCGTCGCGTGAACGAGCTGATGGCCGCCGATCCACGCGTCTCCGCGGCCGCGATCCAGACGGTGGGGCGCAAGGGTTACGACGGCTTCGCGATCGCTCGCGTCACCGCCGACCCCTGAGCCATCCTTTAGAGCTTGAAGTCTCCGCTCGTTGGTTCCGCCGACGAGGTCGAGACCTGTGAGGGGGCATCCGAAGGAGGCGACGCCGCGCCGGCAGACGTCTCCGCTGCCTCCGCCGCCATCTTGCCTTCTATCTCCTTCATCTCCTCGACGAGTCGATCTGCCTCCGCTCCGGCGGGGGTTCCCTTGGTCCGTTCGGCGTAGATGAGGTGACCCAGCTTCTCCGCTGCGTCGTCGAGCTTCTTCTTTAACTGCACCTGCTCGAGCTTCGACTGCGCTTGGCCGGTCGCCGTTTTCGCCTGGGCTGCGGCGTCCTGCGCGGCGGCCTTGACCTTGTCCATGAATCCCATCGCGTTCCTCCCGCTGTTGATGACCTCTATCCGCACGATAGTTCTCGGACGGTACGGCTGCCAGGGGGTCGGAACATCCATCCCATCCCCCTTCCGCGACCTGCACCCCTTCGGTAGCGTGAGCGACGACGACCATTGGGGAGGTACAGGGTGATCAAGAACGAGATAAAGGGAACGGTCAACCAGATGGCGGTCTGCCAGATCGACCCAGGACAAACCGTTTATTGCGAGGCGGGCAAGTTCCTGTGGAAGACGGCCAACGTCGGGATGGAGACGCGGTTCACGACCCCGGATCAAGAGCAGGAGAACAAAGGGAAGGGTCTCCTGGCGAAGGCCATGTCGACGGCCGTCGAGGTGGGGAAGCGACAGCTCGCAGGTGAATCGCTCGCCTTCCAGTACTTCACGCCTCAAGGTGGCTCTGGACTCGTGACGTTCGCGGGAACCCTTCCGGGAGAGATGCGCGAGCTCGTCCTCGATGGGACAACGGTGTGGACCGTCGAGAAGGACGCTTTCGTCGCGGCCGAGTCCACCATCAAGTTCGACATCCAGTTCGCCGGATTCACCGCAGGCAGGCGTGGGGGTGAAGGGTTCGTGCTCGAGAAGTTCACGGGCACCGGCTCCCTCTTCATCGCCGGTGCCGGCAATTTCATCGAGCTGAACCCCGCCGACTACGGCGGCAAGATCCAGGTCGACACGGGTTGCGCGGTTGCATGGGACGACAAGATCACGTACGGGGTCGAGCGCATCGGAAAGTTCGATGCTCAGGGACTAAAGACCGCTTTCTTCGGAGGTGAGAGCATGTCGCTCGCGACGTTCGAAGGGAACGGCCAGGTCATCCTGCAGTCGGTTTCGATGGTCACGCTGGCGCGGACGCTCGTGGGAGCGGCGGGCCAGGCAT
>JAXDJL010000212.1:0-2815 GCA_034665685.1 Actinomycetota bacterium
GTGGCGATCCAATCCGCCTCGGCGCGCTCATCCGAGAACAGTCCGATCTCGACCTTCCCCTCGCCGTTGGCCGGTACGGCCCGGAGGGGAGCACCCGGCCGGCGCTCCGCGGCTATCGGTTCGACGATCGCGTTCGCTACGTCGAGGATCCGGGAGCCCGAGCGGAAATTCTCGCTGAGTGAGATCGGGTCGTACCGGCGGCCGTCGGCGCGCGGGAAATCGTCCGGGAAGTTGATCAGATTGAACATCGTCGCTCCGCGCCACGCGAAGATCGCCTGCCGCGCGTCTCCGACCGCGGTGCAGGCTCCATGCGGACCGACCAAGGACTGCAGCATGCGGCGCTGCGCCACGTTCGTGTCCTGGTACTCGTCCAACAGCACGAATGGGAACCGCTTGTGGTACGACTCGCGCACCTCTTGGTTCCCCTCCAGGACCTCTACCGCCTTGGTGATCTGATCGCTGAAGTCGATCCTTCCCGCCTTTGCCTTTGCCTCGACATATGCGGCGACCGCCCGGCAGAGCTCTTTGCGCTTGCGAGCGGTTTCGGCGATCCTGTCCTCGAGGTCCCGCATCGACAGCAGCCGGTCCGCGGCCGCCTCGATATCGGACACGGCCACCATGTGATCGCCGATCGACCCGGCCAGGTTCAACGTCTGACCCACGACGTAAGAAGACCGGACCTCGAGCGAGTCGAACGGCGGCAGATGATCGAGGCACGTGAGGACCAACTGCCATTGCTGCGCGGCGGAGAGGAGGCCGGCCTCGCGCTCGACGCCGACGAGCAGACCGTGATCGCGCACGATCCCCGCCGCAAAGGCGTTGTAGGTGTAGATCGAAACGTCCTCACCCGACTCGTCGTGCATCCCCGCCAGAGCCAGACGCACACGCTCTTGCAACTCCCCCGCCGCCTTGTTCGTGAAGGTGAGGCCGAGCACCTGCGACGGTGAGTACGGTTGGGTTTCGAGAGCCCACGCGATGCGCGCCGCCATCACGGCAGTCTTCCCGGACCCGGCCCCCGCGATCAGATAGATCGGCTCGAGCGGGTGACTGATCGCGCTCCATTGCTCGTCGGTCGGTTCGTAGCCCTTCAGGGCGGCCTTGATCGCTGCGGATCCGCGTGGGTTAGCGCTCATCCCGGCAGCTCCTTCCCCTCGGACCACAGTGGGCAGAGCGGCTTGAACTTGCACCACGTGCAATCCGCCTCCGGTTTGGGGCGGAAGTCCTCCTTCAGGACGCCAGCGATCAGCCGCGGCAACCGTTGGAGCGCCTTCTCGGCCTCGTCGGGATTCTGACAACGCTTCTGCACGTCGTTCCGAACGATCTGAGCGTTCGGGTAGATGAGCTGCATCGACGCGGGCTCGCCGAGGGCCAACATCTCGGGATCGTTCTTCGCGGCAAGGTAGTAGATCGCCAGCTGCAGCGACTCGCGCGCCTCATCCCACCGGAGGACGCTCTTCGACGTCTTGTAGTCGGAGATGATGAGGTTCTTGCCGATCTTGTCGACGCGGTCGATGCGTCCGGTGATGCGGTTGCCCTCGAAGTCCACCTTGAACGACATCTCGGCCTTCGCAGCGGCTCCGGGCTTGAGGTAGCGCCCGTAACGCTCGATCATGATCTCGCCCTCGCGCTTGAACTGGCGCGCGACCGCCTTGTTCGGGAACACCGTTTCGTCGAACAACTCGTAGTAGCGCGCGTACGCGGCAGCAGGAGTGACGGGTATGGCCCCGGTCTCGAGCTCCTCGAACACCTTGTGCACCCACGACCCGAAGGCCATGTTGTGGCTCGACTCTGGGTCGAGTCCGAGCACGACGGCGAACAGGTACTGCAGACCGCAGTTGTCGTAAGTGGAAATGCGCGAGTAGCTGGTGCGCAGCTTGTCGAGCGGAAGGTCCTCTCCGTCCGTCTGCTGTTCACGGATGGGCACCGAGCCCTCCGTCCAATCCCAGCGCCACCACCACTCGGCCGGCTTGGCCGCGTCGCAGGAGGGATCGAGCTTGGTGATCCGGTCGATGGCTCCGAGGGCCGCGATCCTTTCGGCGGGAGTCCGCGTCACGTCGGACAGCACGCGGCGATAGCGAGCGGCGGCTTCGGCGAACGTCAGCGGAGGCAGATCCGCGGCTTCGGCTATCTCGGGTATCTCGCCCATCAGCTCCTCGACGAAGCGGCTGGGCTCACCACGACGGGTCGTGCCCGGAGACATCGTCAGGATGCAGCGGTCTTTCGCACGCGTGGTGGCTACGTAGAAGACGCGACGGTCCTCCATCTCATTGCGCTTGCTGCGGGCAACGGGGTCGGTCTCGTCCAGGTAATAAGGATCGAAGAGCCCGCTGGCCCGCCGGCCCTTGGGGATCGACCCCTCGATCGCGCCGGCCACCGCCACGATCGACCACTCCTTGCCCTTCGCCCCGTGGAAGCTGACGACGCTGACGCCGGCCCCCGATCGCTCGGGGGGGAGCCATGGGTCGGAGCCGAAGTCGGCGCGGTCGATCGCCTCCAGGTAGTCGGAGAAGGTTCCGCTGCCGCGACGACGCTCGACGAAACGTCCGAGAGCGCGCTGGAACGCGACCAGCGCATCGATGTCCCGGTGAACCGGATCGTCGAATCTCTCCTTGCCACGTTCTGTCAGCTCCCTGCAAACGCTGGAGCCGTCCCACACCACCCAGAACGCCTCGTCGGCCGGCGCGTCTGCCTTCTCGCGCAGCAGATCACGAAGCCGGATCAACTCGTCGACCTTGCGGCGAGAGTCCTCGTCGATCTCGTCCGGAAGGTGTTCGATCGTTTGAGCCAGGCCGACGCCGCCCACTCTCGCAACGCG
>JAXDJL010000213.1:0-8142 GCA_034665685.1 Actinomycetota bacterium
TCATGCTCGCCGCCACGTCTGGGTTACGGAAGGGGTCGATCCCCACCGAGCTCTCCGGCCACACCACGAGATCGATGGGGCGGCCGGCAAGTTCCTTCGTCAGAGCCACGTGGCTCTCGACTATGAGGAGATCCTTCTCGAAGGAGGGTTCCGTGTCGGGGACGTTCCCCTGCACGATCGCGACGCGGAGCGAAGGACCATCCGCGCTGGGGGCGTGCACCAGGACGGGCGCCGCCGCGACCGCCAACAGCAGGGCCACACTCGCGATGCAGGGTTTCCACGAACGCTCCCGTACCGCTAGGACCACCTCGAGCAGCAGCGCGTTGACCAACACGAGGAGCGCGGCGACGAGCCATCCCCCGCCGATCCCCGCCGTCTTTAAGAAGAAGGGGAAATTGTGCTGGGTCTGCGCGAGCTCACCCCAGGTGAAGCCGACGACCGGGACGACGCTGCGTAGGTACTCGAGCGCCACCCATAGGAGGGCCGGGATCGCGACGCGCGCTACCGCTCCCCTGCCCCCGGAGGACGCGCCCCAGACCAGTCCGAACGCGCCGAAGAACGCCGCCTCCATCAGGACGAGAAGCAACCACGCGATCCACCCCACGATGCTGACCCACGAGAGCAGCGCGCCGAAGAAGGTGATGCCGAAGGCCAGACCCAATATGAAGCCCCTCTTGGGTCCGGCCCCCTTGAGGACGTAGAGGAGAGGCGCGATCGCCAACCAGGCGACCCAGAACAGGTCGGGCTCGGGGAAGGCGAGGTTCAGTGCTAGGCCGCTCAGGGCTGCGACGGCTATCGCCGACGCAGACTTCACCTCTTCCTAAGCGCAGTCACGGCACAGCCGGCGCTCGGCGTCGACCAGTTGCACCTTCTTCTTCACGAGATGGCAGTTGGCGCAGACGAACTCCTCTTCATCCTTCACCGGGATAACGCGCACCGGCAGGACTTCGTCGATGACGTCGGGCTCGGGGACGAGGGCCATGATGTCCTCTTCCTCCTCGACGTCTTCCCCAGTCCGCTTCGTCGCGGAGCGCTCGGCGAGGAGCTCCTCGAGGCTGGCCTCTTCGGCCTCGTCCTCGTCGTCATCTCCCTCGAGGGAGTCGTCATCTTCTTCGTCCTCGTCCTCGATCGAAACGTCTTCCAGAGCCACGTCGTCCAGCGACTCGTCATCTTCGATCGGGTCTTGGTCTTCCGGCTCTTCCTTGTCCGCAAACACCCAGTTACTCCTTCGGTCGCTGCAGGGCACCACGTAAGCACATCGATCCGCCTAGGGGAACCCATAGAACCCGCGTCTTGTTCCGCGGTACATACCACGAAGCCGAGGTGGCAAACAGGGAGAAACAGGGGGCCGGAGAACGGAAAGACCCGAGTGACCTCTGGGGCCGCTCGGTAGCCGGACGGGGCCGGTTATTGGAGCGTTGTCCGTCGTGTCACTCGGGTCTCACCGAGATCAAATGTCCCAAGCAACCACCTCGGGTCGCAACATCTATCGGAGCTACCCACTCGTGCGGCCCGGACGGATCCGGGTCGCTCGGCGCCCTTACCAGGCGAACCTGGTCGACCGCCTCGAGCGCCTCCGCTTTCCCTCCTAGGTCCGTCTCGGCGAACCGAGCCGAACTTCGATGGGGAGCCGAGAGTCGCAGATCGCTGTGCCGGCCGAAGCCGGTTCGCTCTCTACGAGCTTTCACTCCGTTCCAGATCCGTTCTCGTCGTCCTCCGAGGAGGACACCGAGCCGGTTTTCCGGAACCAACAACCTTTCGGCTGCTGGTTGAGTCCCCTTTCGGGGACCCCGGCGATGTTGCTGCCGTGTGACTGCTTGGGACGTTGCTCAACATAGAGATGCAAAGATGGTCCGTCAACGGGTAATGAAGAATCAGTGAACCGACCGCGAAACTTTGACTTTTCCTCACAATTCCTCCACAGAAAATGTGGAGAACTTCTGCGGGAAGGGCGCACCGCCTCCGATAGATTGGCGGTTGCATAGCTTTACGGCTGAACGGACCGGCCCGCGGGGCCTGCGACAACTGGAGACACCTTGCTGACGATGGGAACCTTCGAGAAGCGCCTCTCTCTCGAGACGAGGGAGGCGTTCGATTTCGTCGACATCACGGACGCCGTGATGGAGGCGGTCACGGCCTCGGGGGTCCGGAGCGGCAGGGCCACGGTCTTCTCCCCCGCCGAGGGCTGCTCTCTCCTCGCGAACGAGCGCGAGTCCGGCCTCCTCAAGGACATCAAACGTGCAGTGGCCAAGCTGGAGGCCGCCGGCGGGGACAGGGGCTCCCTGCACATCGGGGCCTCGTCGATAGTGATCCCCGTCGTCGACGGCGCGCTCCGGCTCGGAACGTGGCAGCGGCTCCTTCTCGTGGAGCTCGAGGGGGCCTCGGACCGAGCGATCCTCATCCAGTTGGTAGGCGAGTAACCGGTGGCGAAGAAAGAGCCGAGGCTCCCGAGTCAGCAGGAGGACTTCCCCGCTTGGTACGTCGAGGTGGTCAAGCAGGCCGGGCTGGCCGAGCATGGGCTCGCCAAGGGCTCGATGATCATCAAGCCGCACGGCTACGCGATCTGGGAGAACATCCAGCGCGCCCTGGACGATCGCTTCAAGGCGACCGGCCACGAGAACGTCTACTTCCCACTGCTGTTCCCCGAGAAGCTCTTCGCGGCCGAGGCCGATCACGTCGAGGGATTCGCTCCCGAGGTGGCGGTGGTGACCCATGGGGGCGGGCAGAAGCTCGAGGAGCCGCTCGTCATCAGGCCCACGTCCGAGGCCGTCATCTGGAATCAGTACGCGACGTGGGTGCAGAGCTACAGGGACCTTCCGCTCCTCTACAACCAATGGGCGAACGTGGTCCGGTGGGAGATGCGAACGCGCCTCTTCCTCCGTACCAGCGAGTTCCTGTGGCAGGAGGGTCACACCGCACACTCCACTCGCGAGGAAGCATGGGACGAGGCCGTCCAGATGCTCGAGGTCTACCGGCAGGTGCTCGAGGATGTGCTGGCGATCCCGGTCCTCCAGGGACGGAAGTCGGAGGCCGAGAGGTTCCCCGGTGCGGACGAGACGCTCACGTCAGAGGGCCTCATGCGGGACGGGAAGGCCCTGCAATGCGCCACTTCGCACTTCCTCGGGCAGAACTTCTCGAAGGCCTACGGCGTTCAGTTCCTAAACCAGAACGGCGAGCAGGAATACGCGTGGGGCACCTCTTGGGGCGCGTCAACGCGCATGGTCGGCGGCGCGGTGATGGCACACGGCGACGATCGGGGGCTAAGGCTCCCGCCCGCCGTGGCTCCAGTCCAGGTCGTCATCGTTCCCATCTATCGATCCGACGACGAGAAATCCGGCGTCTTGGAGCGCGCGGAGAAGGTTCGCAGCGCGATATCGGACGCCGGTGTTCGAGTGCGCGTCGATGACCGCGACCAACATCGTCCCGGTTACAAGTTCAGCGAATGGGAGATGAAGGGCGTTCCGTTGAGGATCGAGGTCGGCCCCCGAGATGTGGAGGCGGATCAGTTGACCATCGCGGAGCGCGTCGGTGGCACAAAAGAGCAGTTGTCGACACACGACGGCATCGAGGGGATCGAGGACATGCTCCGGCGGTCCCAGCAAGCCCTCTACGACGACGCTCTCGCCTTCCGCGAGAAGAGATCTCACGAGACCTTCCTCTACGACGACATCGTCGAGGGGATCGCCGCGGAGGGCGGCTTCTGGACCGGCGCATGGTGTGGCGACACATGGTGCGAGCAGAAGGTCACCGAGGACACGAAGGCGACCATCCGAACGCTGCCTCTCGTACGCGAGGACCCTCACGCCCCCTGCGTCGTGTGCGGGAAGAAGGGCGTCGAGTGGGCGACCTGGGCGCGCGCGTACTAAGCGTCATGGCTACTTCCCCGGTCGCGCTCAGCATCGAAGGCCCTCGGGCCGACATCCGACTCGAACGCCCGGACGTGCTGAACGCCATGGACTTCGATGTGTTCGACGGACTAGCGGCCGCAGCCGATGCGCTTCACCCACGCGACGACATCCGGGTCGTAGTGGTGAGCGGCGCGGGTCGCTCCTTCTCGAGCGGCATAGACCTGTCGGCGATCGGCGCCATCGGCGGTTCATCCGAGGAGACCGTGGCGCGGGCGCAAGCGGGGTTCCGAAAGATCGCCGCGCTGCCGATGCCCACCGTCGCATCTATCCAGGGCCATGCCTACGGCGCCGGATTGCAGCTGGCTCTGGCCTGCGATCTGAGGGTGGTGGCGGCCGACGCGAAGATGGGTCTGCTTGAGGCCCGCTACGGGCTCATCCCCGACCTGTGTGGATCCAACCGACTGCCGAACCTGATCGGGGCAGGTCGCGCCAAGAAGATGATCTGGCTCGCGGAGACCGTCGACGGTACCGCTGCCGCAGCCATCGGCCTGGCGGAGGTTGTCGTCGCGGCGGACGAGCTCACGAAGGCGACGGACGAGCTCGCCGACCGGCTGATCGCCGCCCCCGCTACTCCGGTGCGCGAGGCGAAGGCTCTGGTGGAGGGGGCGCGGCTGCGCTCGTTGGAGGAGGGCATGGACGCGGAAGCCGCGGCGCAGCTTAGATGCATGTCCGACCGCGAGTTCGCGGAGATCTTGATGGCCGGACTACAGAAAAAGGCAGCCCGAGGCTAAGTAGGCGCGACCTCGACGTCGAACAGACACTCCAACAGTTGCTCGTGACGGCTGATCACGCACTCTGCTTCGCGTGAGTCCGTCTGATCGTCGTGAACGCCCTTGAAGCGAACGGTGTGCATGCCGATGTCGTGCGCCCCGGCGATGTCGGTGAGCTTGAGGTCGCCCACGTGCACGGCTTCGGGTGGACGAACGCCCAACTCGGCCAGCGCCTTGGCGAATATCTCGTTCCCCGGTTTGGGAACGCCGACCTCGTCGGAGAAGCACAGCACCTCGAGATACTGGAGGAGACCCGCGCCGTCCAGCAACTCGCGCACGACGCGACCGGTGGAGAAGCCGGTGTCGCAGATGAGGCCCAGGCGGATCTGGCGGTTCCTAAGTTCCTGGAGTGTCTCTGCAGCGCCCTCGACGGCCACCACCCCGCTCTGCAAACTCGCTTCCTCGAACTCTTTCGTGAGCGCCGTTATCTTCTCGTCGTCGAAGACACCGCGCGCCTCGAGGCAGTACGCGGCCATGCGTCCCGCGCCGAACGTCTCGACCTGCTTCCAGGCTTGGTCGTGCTTCCGCCACGCCTCCTCGAGGAGACTCCGCGCGTCTGCTTCATCGATGTCGAGGAAACGACGAAGGGCGCTTAGACGTAAGTCTTGAGCGCCCTTCCAGTCACGGTCCATCAGGAGCGTGCCCCAGCAGTCGTAAGTGACCGCCCGGATGTCCTCGAATCTTCTCATCGGCATCACTCCCATAGATCAGCGTCGACTTCAGGGACGCTAACTGTACCCATCCGGGAGGGCTGCGGCGACCCCGGACGCGAGAAAAGGGGACCGGGCTGGGTCGGTCCCCTTTCTCATTGCAGGTGAAAGCGTGCTCTGTTGGGTTATCGCTCCTCGCGTCGGATCCTCGAGGCGGCGAAACCGGTGATCATGAGTCCCGCTCCGATCAGGATCAGAGGCAGAACGTCGCCTCCCGTGAACGGAAGGGCCGCACGCTCGGCAGCGGCCGACCGGAGACGCTCGCCCAAGACCTCGGGTGAGTCACCGGGGCTCCGCTCGATCACGAGCCCGAGAACGTCGGCGGTCGGCACGTCGGACACCGGCGCGAACGTCTCGGTGTCGTTCTGGACGTCGTCCGCCGGGAGGGTCACATCCTCTTCGGTGGCCTCGCCGGACTCGTCGCCGCAGGCCTCATCGGTCTCGTCAACCTCGTCCATCGTGGTGTCCTCGACGCAGATCTCTTCTGCCGGAGCGACCTCGTCGTCGCAGGTGTCCTCATCGGTCTCGTCAACCTCGTCCATCGTGGTGTCATCGACGCAGATCTCTTCTGCTTCGTCCCCGCAGGCCTCCTCGCCCTCGGGCATCGTTTCGCCCTCGGCGCAGGTCTCGTCGGCCGGTGCGACCTCGTCGTGCTTCGGGTTCTTGCCGCACCAACCCTCGTTGTCGTCCTCGAAGTCGTCGTCGTTGCCGCAGCCGTTGTTGCCGTCCTGGTCGGCGAGGTCCATGCCACCGGGACCATCCGGCTTGTCCGTGCCGCCGAAGTCCCGCTCCGGGCCGTGCCCGTTCTCATCGGGAGCCGAGAGGGAGTTCCCCTGGTTGCCCGATCCCCCGTTCTCGACGGAACGGTCCTTGCCCGAGGGGTGGCGGTTGTCGCCCTCGTCGGACACGTTGTTGGGCGTTCCCTCGTCGTTCGTGTCGTTGTCCTCCGTGACACCAGTCCCCCGCGTGCTGCCCTTCTCCTTCTGGGTGTGGCCGCTCTTGCTCGAGTGCGCCTTCTTGCCGTGGTCCGAGGGCCGTGCCGCCAGGGCGGGGGCCGAGAAGGCCACGAGAAGTGCCATGAGCGCGGCGATCGCCGCCCCAGCTACTGAAGTCCTCCGTGCCATCATCTAGTCCTTTCGGGTGGTGTTGGGCTACTTCTTATCCCCACTTATTGCCAGTTATTCGACTACTAAACGTGGCAACTTGACTACTTTAGGCAATTTTGTGCCCGTGGGGGCGTCCCAGGCGCCGGATAGGACTAGTTATTTGGGACTACGAGTCGTTGGGACTACGAATCGCTGGGACTACGAAGGGCTGGGGTCAGCTCCGTCGTCGCTCGGCCGGGACGACACAGGTCCCCTCGGCCTCCAGCACGAGCTCCGGTGCGGCCAAGAGGTCGGCGGCGGAGTCGGAGACGTCCGGCCGGGGGCCGGCGTAGCGAGTGATCCTGAAGCGCATGCGGAGAGAGGTGGTGCCCCGGCCGACCAGCTCGGCGGTTACCTCGAGGAAGTCCCCCGCGTAAGAGGGCTTGAGGAAGCGCACGTCCGAGTAGCCGGCGAGGAGTCCCTCGTCGCCCTCGGTCCGGATGCACAGCTCCGTTGCGACGTCGCTGAGGAGCTCCATCAGACGGCCCCCCGAGACGAGTCCCCCGCCATAGTGGGCGTCGGACTGAGACAGGCGGAGGCGCAGCGACGCGACCTGCTCCCCGCTCATGCCGCCCACCGCTCCGTCGCCGTCCATGCGAGGTAGGACGCTACCTCCGAGGGCTTGGTGCCGCGCCCGAAGATGTGGTCGTAGCCCAACTCCGCGGCCTGCTCCGGCGAGAAGCGCGGGCCCCCTCCCACGAGGATCAAGCCTTTCCGCTGGCCCGCGGCCTCGAGCGCCTCGCGCACCTCTGTGAGGTGATGGATGTGTGCGTCCCGTTGCGTGACCACCTGCGAGACGAGGACGGCGTCGGCGTTCGATCGCTCGACCGTCTCTACGATCTCCTCCGGCGTCACCTGAGACCCGAGGTTCAGCACTCGCATCTCCGGGAAATACTCGAGGCCGTGGTCTCCGGCGTAGCCCTTCATGGAGAGGATCGCGTCGAGGCCGACAGTGTGCGCGTCGGTCCCCGTGCACGCGCCGACGACGACGAGCTGCCTCTTCAGGCGCTCGCGGATCAGGTGGTTGACCTCTTGGTAGGAGAGCTCGGGGAACGCCTGCTCGGTGACCTCCAGCAGGTCCGGGTCGACTGAGTGACTCGTGACCCCGTACACGACGAAGAAGGTGAAGTTCGGCCCCATCGATTTCATGTGGGCCACGAGGGTCTTCTCGAAACCCATCCGGCGGGCGAGCTCCAGTGCCGCTTGGCGAGCGCGCTCCCCCTCCGGGATCGGAAGGGTGAAGGAAAGCTGCACCTTGCCATCGTCCGTCCAATCTCCGTACGGCTTGATGTCGGTCATCCGGCGGCCACCCCCAATCGCTCGGCCAGCATCTCGGTAAGAGGGTTGAAGTAGTCCGGCCCGCGCGCGATCACCCCATCGAGACCCTTGCCCCCGTCCTTCGGGCGCGAGGTGTCGGCGAACATGCCCGCCTCGATCGCTTCGAACATCCCGATGTCGGCGACCTTTCGGAGCATCTGCCGGCATTCCTCGAGCACCTGTGCCGCCCTGCGTTCGACGCGCCCGCCCGGCTCGAAGACGAGCTCGCCGGCGAGCGCCGATGCGCCGCTGAAGACGTAGTTCGCGTTGTTGAGGGCCAGGTCGCGATCCG
>JAXDJL010000214.1:0-4503 GCA_034665685.1 Actinomycetota bacterium
CGGCTCCAGCCCAACCGATCCCGCGCCGCTTTTACCCGGCCCCCGATCGGGGATCCGGCGAGCCGGCCCTCGCCGGTCGTATCACTGGGCGTTGACAACTAAGTCCTCCTGGACCTGCGGTTCGCGGGCTCGGCAAGGTCTCCGAGGTCAGTCTACGTGCCTGGTTGACGAATGACAAGTCATATGACATTGTCATATGACGAAAGGGGCCGTAACCAGACGATGTGGTTAGTGATCACGATCTTCATGGCGGCGATCTTGGTGCTCCGGGTCGGCGCCGGGCTCGTATCAGCCGGGATGGCATTGAGGGAAGATGCTCCCCCGATCACGAAGAGGCTCTGTTGGGCTCTCACGGTCATCAATCTCGCTTCTCTCCTTTCCTTCCTGGGACGATTCTGGGTGCAACTCCAAGACAGGGCTCTGTTCGAGACCCGGGCTCGGAGCGGAGCCTTCGTCGCGGGGCAATTGCTCAGTCTGACGATCGCTGCCGGCGGGATCGTTGCCGTGCTGTGGGTAGTCACGCAGCTGACTCGCTCGATGAGCAAGACCGAACGCCTCGCAAGGGTGATGGTCACGAGCCCCCTCGTCGATGTGAAGACCTCCGAACTGGGACTCACCGCTCGAGAGATGGAGGTCCTGGAGGCCATGACGGAAGGCAAGTTCTCGGATCAGGAGATCGCCGAGGCCTTTTACATAACTCCGGCGACAGCGGCCACTCACGTCCGCAACATCCTTCGTAAGGCCGACCTTCATAATCGCCGCGATCTGGTGCTCTTCTACCGGGCAGCGACGGATTCGGCCCGTGAGTAGCACGTACCGGATAACAAGTTGATATCTACCCGCTAACTGGTATTCCCAGGATGCTGTTCCGCGGTCAAGCTCTCTTAAACATGGTCCACCAGGCGGGGAAAGGGGCTTCCGACGAGTGATGTGATCCGAGTCATGGTCTGTGATCGCCACGCCTTCTACCGCGAATGGCTTCGAGACCAGCTCGAGGAGGAGATCGACCTAGAGATTGTTGCCGAGGTCGAAGAAGCGGATGGGGCCCTCGAGGTCGTTCTCCAGGTCAATCCGGATGTCGTGCTCGTGGAGTCCGAAACTCGGACGATCCCCGGCGTCGAGCTCGGCCGGGTCCTGAGGGAGCTCCTCCCGGAGCTCAAGGTCATCGTGCTGGCCGCGTCCGAGGAGGAGGTTGGCCTCGCGCGCCTCATTGCTATGAAAGAGGGCGGCGCGGACGCACTCTTGCTGACAGATGCCCAGAAGGGGGAGATCGCCTCCGCCATAAGGGCCGTGACCAAGGGCCGGTGGGTGGCAGCGAGGGCGGTCGCAGAGCCACTCTTTGAAGAGACTCTCAGCATGCTCGTCGCGGAGCGATCGCGCCCGATCGTCTGTCCCAACTGCGGGCACGAGTGGACGCATCAGTCGCCTCTTTCCGATAGAGATAGACGGGTCCTGAAACTCGTCGGAAAGGGTTACACCAACCGAGCCATCGCCAATGAATTGGGCCTTTCGGAAGGCACGATCAAGAACTATGTCCACAAGATCCTCAACAAGCTCGATCTGAGCTCACGGCTCGAGGCGGCCGTATACGCAGCCAAGGAAGGTCTCATCTGAGGCGCCGGATGGCCCCCCGAGGGCCGGAGGAGGTACCTCCCAGGCCGCCCCAGCGGGTACCCGCGACTGTCCCTACTGCACGTTGTGAAAGTGCAGGTGCTCATGGGAACCTCGTAATTGTCTCCCGATCGCTAGGGAGCATCAATCCCGCGGGGACGGTTCCATATGTTGGTTGATCGCAACTCGAATCACGTTGCGTTGGCGCGCGCCGAATCCGAACCTCATGGAACCCTGGAAAGCGAAGCGGGAAGCAGCCCCTTACAACAGCGCATCCTCGTCGTGGACGATGAACCCGCCGTTCGCGCGATGCTGATGCGCCTCCTTAAGAGAGCCGGCTACGAGTGCGCCGATGCGGCCGACTCCAACGAGGCGAAGCGGCTCGTCGCGAAGGATGACTTCGCCTTGGTGCTCACCGACATGAACATGCCGGGCGATTCGGGGATGGATCTCGTCGCAGCGCTATTGGTCGACGATCCGGATCTTGCCACGATCATGGTCACCGGCGTCGACGACACGCTCTTGGCGAAGGTCGCTCTAGAGATCGGTGCTTATGGCTACGTCATCAAACCGTTCGAGAGCAACGAGATCCTTATCAGCGTGGCGAATGCTCTCCGCCGGCGCGATCTCGAGATGGAAAACCGACGACATCGCGACACGCTCGAACAGATGGTCGCAGAGAGAACGCGGGAACTTTGGTCGGCGGTCAACGAGCTGGAGCAGACAAAGAAGGATCTAAGGGTTTCCCAGGCCGAGACCATCGAGCGGCTTGCGATCGCGGCGGAGTACCGCGACGACGAGACGGCTCGCCACATCCATCGGATGAGTCGCTACAGCGAGCTCCTCGTACGGCGCACCGGGGGAGGCGACGATCGCGCTGAGTTCGTGCGACTAGCGAGCATCATGCACGACGTCGGCAAGATCGGGATCCCCGATCACATCCTGCTGAAGCCGGGGAAGCTGACTCCCGAGGAGTACGCGACCATGCAGGGGCACGCCGAGATTGGTCATCGGATCCTCGTGGACTCCAACTCGGCCCTGCTCGACCTCGCCGCGTCGATCGCACTGACACACCACGAGAAGATCGATGGGTCCGGTTATCCCAGTGGTCTGGCCGGCGACGAGATTCCGTTCGAGGGACGGGTCGCTGCGATAGCGGACGTGTTCGACGCGCTTACGACCGATCGGATCTATCGCAGGGCCTTCCCAATCGGAGAGGCCGTCGAGATGATGAAGGCGGGCCGCGGCTCTCACTTCGATGCGGACCTTCTGGACGTTTTTCTCGACTCGTTGCCTCTCGTCCTGGAGATCAAAGAGGCGTACGGAACCTCATGAACGCCACCTCACCGACCCTCAACAGGGCATGGGTCGTCACGCTTGTGGCCGGCTTCGCTGCCATCGCCGTGTTCTTCCTGATCCCAAACGAGGACGTTCAATCCGGTTACTACGCGCTGTTCGATCTCGCCTGCGGAGTGCTGATCCTCGTCGCCACGAGAAATATCGCTCTCGGTAAAACGGCCTGGAGGTGTTTCGGAGCAGCCCTCGTGCTGTGGGGCTCGGGTGACTTCGTCTACTTGCTTTATTCGATGGGTGGTGCAGAAGCTCCTTACCCGTCCATCGCGGATGTCTTCTACCTGGTGGGTTACCTCTCTGCGGTCGGCGGCGTCGGAAACTACGTGGCCAGTCGCAGGAGGGGATCGATGCTGCGATGTGTCATGGACGCGGCTTTGATCTCGATCCCCGTGGCCCTGATCGCGTGGGAGCTCGTGGTCGACCATTACGTAATGAGCGCAGGGCTTTCCTCGAGCGATCTCTTTGGGTTGTCCTACCCGATCATGGATCTCATTCTCTTTGGAGCCGCCTTCGCCCTCATACTCACTCCGACGCCATGGCCCGACACTCGTCTGCTGGGTCTCGCGGTCGCTTTCCTCCTCCTTGCGGACGTTCTCTACAGCACTGGGTTGTTGGCCGGGACCTACCATGTCGGCATCTGGTACGACGGAGCCTGGCTACTGTCCTTCGTCCTGTGGGTCGCGGCAGCATTTCATCCGAGCGCCAAGCGAGAAGTGCGCGAGCAGCGCGAGCGAGAGGAGGGTGATTCGCAGTCGGTGTTGGCGTTGGTCGCCGCCGTGTTGTTGATCGCCGTCTACGTGTTCGTTTACTTGAGCGGGGAAACGATATCGGTTCTCCCCGCGGTCCTCGGTGGGGGAGGCGTGATGCTTTTGGCGCTCGGGCGCATGTGGATCGAGGTCCGACGCTCCCGCCTCAATGAAGAGCGCGTCAAGGACCTCGTTGACCACGCCTCGGATGCGATCTTCATCGTCGCCGACCACCAGTATGTCGACGTCAATGAAGCAGCCTGCACCATGACCGGCTACTCGCGAGATGAGCTCCTGGCCATGGAACTGGGTTCGCTCAATCCGCTGGATCAGATGGACCTCTTCGATGAGCTTTTCGCCAAGTTGAAAGCCGGCGGCACCGTTATCGCCGAACGCGACTTGGTTCGTAAGGACGGATCACGGGTGACGATCGAGTCGCATGCTCGACAGCTGCCGGATGGCCGGTTCCAGTCGATAGCGCGAGACGTCTCTGCGCGGATAGCGGCCGAGCGCATCCACCGGGAAGGTGAAGAGCTACTCAGGCATGCATTCGACACCGGAGCCTCGGGCATGGCGCTCGGTACCCTCGACGGAAATTTCATAAAGGTGAATCAGGCCTTCGCAAGCATGCTCGGATATGACCCTCAAGACTTGGCGGGAACGGCGATCGACGCGGTCACGCACCCAGATGATCGCCACATCACGACGGAACCACTCGTTCGGATGCGAAGCGGTGCGCTGAAAGAGTTCCACCATGAAAAGAGGCTCCTCCACAGAGACGGTCGCGAGATCT
>JAXDJL010000215.1:0-4243 GCA_034665685.1 Actinomycetota bacterium
ACCGCCTGTTGACCCGCACCGAGATCGTCCACGCCGCCCAGCGCGAGTCCGAGCGGATCGTCGAGGACGCGAAGGACCGGGCGGCCAAGATCCGCCTCCAGGCGGAGGACTACGTCGACCAGAAGCTCGCCGGCTTCGAGATCCTCCTCAACAAGACGCTCACGACCGTGGCCCGGGGCCGGGTTCAGCTGCAAGGAGACAAGCCCTCGCCCGTCGCCGAGGCGCCGGAAGCGGGCCCGCCCAGCGGCCCCTTCAACGCCGAGGCCCTGCACCAGAGCGCCTCCTGATCCGCGGCCCGATCGGGCCGGCGCCACCGAAATAGCCCCTGACCTGGGGAAACACCGCCTTCTGGTATCATGCATCGGCGTCGCAGGCGGCTCTCGCCCTGCGTATCTCTAGGACAAATAAGGACTAATAGTGCGGGACTTCACGGCCTCCGTCGCCGAGATACTCGGCAAACCGGGCCACTACCGAGACATCAAGGTGTCGAGGCCCCTGCCCGGGGTGAGGACTCATCTGGCGCGCCTCGACGGATCTCCCCTCACGGGCGACCTTCGGGCGGAAAGCGTGGTCGAGGGCATCCTCATGACCGGGCGCGTCGAGGGACGGGTGCAGCTGACCTGCGCCAGGTGCCTCGAGGATTTCGAGGCGAGCTTGTCGGCCGACCTGTGCGAGCTCTTCGTGGCCCCCGGTCACGAGGTTCCGGAGGGTGAGGAGACCTACGAGGTGAAGGGGCTCGAGATCGACCTCGAGCCGATGTTGCGGGACGCGCTCACGCTCTCGCTGCCGCTGAACCCGCTCCACGCAGAAGACTGCAAGGGCCTGTGCGCTCATTGCGGCAAGGACCTGAACGCGGGCGAGTGCTCGTGCGTCGAAGACGATGTTGATCCCCGTTGGGCCGCTCTCGAGGGCCTGCGGGACAAACTAGAGGCCTAGGAGGAAACGGATGGCAGTCCCGAAGAGGCGCAAGACTCGCTCGAAGGCGCGCATGAGGAGAGCCCACTGGCGCGTCGAGGCGCCCACCTACTCTGCATGTCCGCAGTGCAGGCAACCGAAGATGCCTCACCGCGTCTGCGGCAACTGTGGTTACTACGCCGGACGTCAAGCTGTCGAGACGGAGTAGGACGACGTCGTCGCTTGATCGTCTCGGAGTTCCACCGGAGGGCGGCCCGTTGTACGAGGTCGCGCTTACCCATCGTTCCTTCGCGTTCGAGAAGAACGACGCGCGCGAGCACAACGAGCGTCTCGAGTTCTTGGGGGACGCGATCTTGGAGGCCGTAGTCACGGAGCTCATCTACCTCGATCACCCGGAGCTCGCGGAGGGCGACATGGCCCGCCTCAGAGCGTCGGTCGTCAACACCACTTCCCTCGCGGAGACTGCGGCGGAGATCGGACTCGGCGAGCTCGTGCGTCTCGGCAAGGGCGAGGAGCTATCCGGTGGCCGCTCCAAGTCGTCGATCCTTGCGAACAGCTTCGAGGCGATCGTAGGAGCGGTGTTCATCGAGCGTGGGTACGACGTCGTCCGCGAGGCACTCGTGCCGCTGTTCCGGGACAAGGTCGACGCGTCGCTCGGTACCGGGCGCCGCTACGACGCCAAGACGGCGCTGCAGGAGGTCGTGGTCCGCTTGACCGGAGGCTCCCCGCGGTACCGGGTGTCGTCCACGGGACCCGATCACGAGAAGAGGTTCACCGCTCAGGTGCTCGTCGCGGACGAGCTCAAGGGAACGGGTGAGGGCCGCAGCAAGAAGCAAGCCGAATACAACGCTGCGACCGAGGCACTGATGGAACTGGAATCGGTCTCGGCAGTAGGCGCCGCGCAACAGAGTGACGGTGCAGCGAGAGATGAAGGGGGGCGGGATGCCCGAGCTTCCTGAGGTCGAGGTGATCAGACGAGACCTCGAGAAAGAGGTCGTCGGCCGTCGATTCAAAGACGTTCAGATAAGGCCCGGTACGAATGCGATGAAGGTCGTTGCGCGGCACGGGCGCCGGAAGGAACTGCAGGATCTCCTCGAGGGAGCCAAGGTCGAGAAGATCGATCGGCTCGGCAAAAGGCTCCTTCTGGAGCTCGACACGAAGCACGTCTTCGTGCTCTCGCTGCAGGACGCGGGCCAGCTTCTGAAGACGAGCGCGTCCGATCCCATCGAGGCACACACGCATCTGGTGCTGGGATTCACCATCGGCGGTCAGCTTCGTTTCCTCGATCCGGTCAAGAGCAGCGAAGTGTTCGTCATCCCCTCGGGTGAGTTGGATCTGGATGAGGGCCTGCACGATTTCAAGATCGATCCCCTCGAGCACCAGTTCACGTGGCAGTACTTCTCCACGGTGCTGGACGGGATGGAGGCCCCCTTGAAGGATCTCCTCGTCGACGAGAAGTTCATCGTCGGTCTCGGCGACATCTACTCGGACGAGATCCTGTGGGGTGCCGGGATGCGGTACGACCACATGTCGAACAAGCTGTCATCGCAAGACGTGCGCCGTCTCTATCGGGCCCTCATGGAGATCCTTCAGGAGGCCGTGAAGGCGCGCGGCACCAGCATCGGCGAGCATCCTTTCCGCGATCTTCACGGTGTTCCGGGCACGTTCCAACTCGAGCTCAAGGTGTACCAACGCGAGGGAGAAGCCTGCCGTCGCTGCCGGTCCGCGATCGTCAAGGAGAAGTACCGCGATGGATTCACGTACCTGTGCGCGCAGTGTCAGTCATGAGGTCGCCAAGCTCGTTGTCCGTCATCGATCGTCCAGGTCTTAGGCTTGCAGTGCACTTATCCATGCATCGGAGGATGAAGATTGGAAGATAGGACCCGCGTCCACGTGTTCGTTTCGGGGGACGTTCAAGGAGTTGGCTTCCCGGAGGCGATCGCCGCCAAGGCCGAGGAGCAGGGCGTCGTCGGATGGGTGAAGAACACCTCCGACGGTCGCATCGAAGCCGTTATCGAGGGGCCTCGCGACGAGGTCTACAGGGTCGTCGGGCTGTGCCGGGCCGGCCCCAACGGCGCCCGCGTCGCAGGCGTCCAGGTGGATCGCGAGCCTCCCAAGAACGAAAAGACCTTCAAGCTCAAGCGCAAGTAAGACGCAGGGGGCGGATAGCCGCGGTTCTTAGGTACCCGGCTGCTAGTTTGACGTGATGTTCGTGAAGAGCCTGCGGCTGGCGGGCTTCAAGTCGTTCGCCGACCCCACCGTTCTCGAATTCGAGGCCGGTGTGAACGTCATCGTGGGTCCCAACGGCTCCGGCAAGTCCAACATCGCCGACGCCCTCTCGTGGGTGCTGGGGTCGCAAGCGCCGTCCAGTCTCCGCGGCGCCTCGATGGAGGACGTCATCTTCGCGGGATCCGGCGGGCGCTCCCGGCTGGGCATCGCCGAGGTGGAATTGACGCTCGACAACGGCTCCCGGGTGCTCCCGCTCGATCTGTCCGAGGTCTCCATCAGTCGCTCGACGGATCGCGCCGGAACGTCGGAGTACCGCATCAACGGCGCCCCTTGCCGCCTCCTCGACATCGCCGAGCTCCTGTCCGACACGGGCATCGGTCGCAGCATCCACACGGTGGTCGGCCAAGGGCAGTTGGACGCGGTCCTACAAGCCCGTCCCGAGGATCGGCGAGCGTTCATCGAAGAGGCAGCACAGATAGGCAAGTTCCGTCGCCGCAAGGACCGCTCCCTCCGCAAGATTGAGAGGGTCGACGACAACCTCACCCGTCTGAACGACGTGGTCTCGGAGCTGCGGCGCGCGATCCGCCCCCTCAAGCGTCAGGCTTCAGCCGCCTCTCTCTACTCGGAGGTCATGACCGAGCATCGCGATCTGAGGCAGCGGCTGGCGGGTGCGGAGCTGCGCCGCCTCGCGGCCATCGAGACCTCCAGCGATCCGGCAGCCGACGCTCATCACACGAGTCTTCTGGAAGAGGAGCTCGGCACCCTGCGCGCGCGGCTCCTCTCGTCTCAGGAGGAGCGCGATCGTCTGGCGGTCGAGGTGGAGGGCGCGGGAGCGAATGCCCACCGGATAGCCCGGGCGGCCGACCGGCTGATCGGACTTGGGCGTCTCGCAGCCGAGCGCGCCGAGAAGATCTCTGCCCGGCTCGCCGCCGAGACAGAAGAGGGCTACCGCGAACGGATCAGGCTGCTCGAAGAGGACAAGGTCCGCTGGGGCGCCGAGACTGCCACGCTGACCGAGAGCGCCTCCACGCTTCGGGCGCGCGCCGAGGAAGCACGCGTCGCGATGGAACGAGCGCGCCGTCTGCTCGACGAGGCGGAG
>JAXDJL010000216.1:0-5767 GCA_034665685.1 Actinomycetota bacterium
GGCCCGGATCGAAGAAGCCGCCTGCCACGAACCGCCACTCCGTTGCGCGCAGGTAGTTCGTCCGCGGGTCGGGCTCCCACGGACCCATCCCCGCATATCCGTCGGGCCCCTCAGGCGGTTCCTCCTCGGCACCGGATGCAGGCAGATCGAGCTCGGCAGTCCTTATCGCCCAGCCGGCCGCTCGCATGACGGTTACACCGTCCGACTGCATCGAGCTCTCGATCAATGCGACCTTCTTGCCTGGGCGCACCACTTTCGATTGAACCTCGAGAGGTGTAAGCGGGACGGGCTTCAGGATGTCGTACGTGATGCGAACGATCTGCTTCTCGGGACCAGCTTCCTTCTCCAGAGCGCGGCCGAGGAGCGCCGCCGGAGGGCCACCATGCTGCGCTTCCCGGCTCCAAGGACCGATCGTGTAGTCGGACGGAAGGAAGACGCCGTCACCGCCGCGCGCGTAGAAGGACGATGACATGCACTAAGGCTAGCTCTGGAATGGATCCCAGGCGGCCCTCTGGTTAGCGGTTCACCGTGGACATGTCGGGATAGCGCTCGCCGGCCGCCGCCCCCTTGGGGAAGACATCCTCGATCCTCTGCAGCTCCTCCGGCGACAGTTTGATCTCGACCGCCGCGGCGTTCTCCTCTAGATACTTCACGCGCTTCGTGCCGGGGATGGGCACTATGTCGTCGCCCTGATGTAGGACCCAGGCGAGAGCCAGTTGGGCCGGCGTCACACCCTTCTCGGCCGCGATCTTTTCGATCTGCTCCACGAGCTGCAGGTTGCGATCGAAGTTGTCCCCTTGGAACCGGGGGCCGTAGCGGCGGAAATCGTCTTCCGCGAGATCGTCGATCGATTTGATCTGACCAGAGAGGAAGCCTCGGCCGAGAGGGCTGTAGGCGACGAAGCCGATGCCTAGTTCGCGCACGGTCGGCAGGATCTCGTCCTCGGGCTCGCGACTCCACAGCGAGTACTCCGTCTGCAGTGCGCTGATGGGCGCCACCGCATGCGCACGCCGGATCGTCTCGGGCGCGGCCTCGGAAAGCCCCAGGAAGCGGATCTTCCCGGCCTCTTGGAGCTCCTTCATCGCCCCGACCGTCTCCTCTATCTCGGTCTCGGGATCGACGCGGTGCTGGTAGTAGAGATCGATGTGTTCGATGCCCAACCGCTCGAGTGACGCATCGCATGCCTTCTTGACGTACTCGGCGTCACCCCTGATCCCTAACCGTTCCCCGTTCTCGCCCCTCACGTTTCCGAACTTCGTCGCCACGACAGTCTCGTCGCGCCTGTCCTTGATCGCACGACCGACCAGCAACTCGTTGGTGAAGGGCCCGTACATGTCCGCGGTGTCCAGGAACGTCACCCCGATGTCCAGGGCTCGCCGGATCGTCTTCAGCGCTTCATCCTCATCTCTCGCGCCGTAGAACTCGGACATGCCCATGCAACCGAGGCCGATCCTCGACACTTCCAGTCCTTGGGTCCCCAGCTTCACCGTCACGTTGCCCTCCTCGCACCGAGGTCTAACTCTTCGACCCGTCCTCACCGCACAATAAGGGCCACCGGATCCGCCAAGAGGACCCGCAGGGAGACCCGGCCTGCAACTCGGTGTCGATCCAGGGCATCCTGGGGGGATGAGGAATCTTCCGACCGGCACCGTCACCTTCCTCTTCACGGACATCGAGGGGTCGACTCGTCTGCTCGACGAGTTGGGTGCCGAGCGATACGCGGAAGCGCTCGGGGAACATCGAAGTCGACTCCGAGAGGTGTTTGCCTCTCGGGGAGGGGTGGAAGTCGATACGCAGGGCGACGCGTTCTTCGTCGCATTCTCAGATGCGGTCTCGGCCGCAGCCGCAGCCGCGGGCGGTCAGTCAGCGCTTGCCGGAGGGCCGATCAAGGTCCGGATGGCGCTCCACACTGGTGAACCGGTCGTTACCGACGAGGGGTACGTGGGTGTCGATGTGCACCGCGCGGCGCGGATCTGTTCGACTTCGCACGGGGGCCAGGTCGTGTTGTCGACAACGACGCGCTCTCTCCTGGACAACGAAGAGGTAGTGGACCTTGGGCTGCATCGGCTTAAGGATCTCGGTCAACCGGAGAAGTTGTTCCAGCTGGGCACCACCAAGTTCCCACCGCTGCGATCGCTCAACGCTACGAACCTGCCGGGCCAAACAAGCGTTCTGATCGGGCGCGAGTTAGAGGTTGGAGAGCTCGTAGAACTGCTTGCCGGCGCCCGCCTCGTCACCGTTACGGGCCCCGGGGGCACGGGCAAGACGCGACTGGCCCTACAGGTAGCGGCAGAGTTGGTGGACTCATTCGGTGATGGCGTGTTCTGGGTGTCTCTCGCCTCCGTAACCGAGCCGGCCCTCGTCTTTTCCACGATCGCGACCGAACTCGGTGCGAAGGTGAGTTTGGCCGAACACATCGACGAGCGCCGCATGCTGCTGTTGCTAGACAACCTGGAGCAGGTGCTCGGTGCTGCCCCGCAACTTTCGTCGCTCCTTGCGGCGTGCCCCAACCTGCACCTCCTTGTAACGAGCCGGGCCCTCCTGCGCATCGAGGGCGAGACCGAATACTCGCTTGCACCTCTCCCGATCGATGATGCCGTCGCACTGTTCCGACAACGTGCGGTGAACTCGGAACCAGAAGGCGTAGTGACTGAGATCTGCCTCCGTCTCGACTGTCTCCCACTTGCCGTCGAGCTGGCCGCAGCACGCACTTCGCTTTTCCCTCCGGAGGAGCTCCTGACGCGGCTGTCACAAAGCCTGCCTCTGCTCACGGGTGGACGCCGCGACGCGCCCGAACGCCAGCGCACGCTTCGGTCCACGATCGAATGGAGTTACGAGCTGCTCGATGAGGAAGAAAAGACGCTGTTCCAGGACCTCTCGATCTTCGCCGGAAGTTTCGCCGTCGAAGGCGCGGAGGTGGTGGCCGACGCGAGGGTCGACACGCTCCAGTCTCTGGTCGAAAAGAGCCTGTTGCGCCGGTGGGCCTCGGGGAGGCTGGGCATGCTACAAACCATCCACGAGTTCGCACTCGAAGGGTTGAAGCGTTCCGGGCGCGCCAACGACATGCGGCACCGACACGCCGACTTCCTGCTGCAGGTGGTCGAATCGGCGAACCTCACGGACGAATCCCAGGGGCCCCAGCGGCACGATCTCGTTCGCCCGGAGATCGGCAACATCCGCGCCGCCTTGGAAGGCTGCCTCGAGAACAACGAGATAGAGCGTGGCCTCCGCATCATGGTTGCACTGGAACATTTCTGGGTGGGAACCCTCCCCTTCGAGGCGATCGGGTGGTTCGAGAGGCTGATGACTCGCGTGGACACGATCCCCGAGCCCCTGGAGGCCCAGGTCTTGCGCGCGTGGGGTGGGATCACTTTCATCGTCGGGCGCTTCGATGGGGGAACCGAGCTCTACGAGAAAAGCCTCGCGATCTACCGAAGACTCGGCGACGAGCTGGGGGCTGCGCACCTCCTGTCCCGGCTCGTCATGCCCATGCTGCTCAAGGGAGACACGGTGAGCGCTCGCTCGATGAATGATGAAGCGCTACAGATCTGTGAACGCCATCACGACGCCAAGGGCCTCGCGGTGTCTGTCGGAACCCTCGCCGACATCGAGATCGCCGAAGGGAACAGCGACCTGGGCCTGGATCTGCTGCGGAGGAGCATGGCCCTCGCCGAAGAGGCCGGCTTCATCTGGTGGAAAGCCGCGAACCTCGCAGGGACCATCGAACACCTCTACGCCCTCGGACGGTTGGAGGAGGCGGAAGGCGCGTGTCGTGAGTCGATCGACCTCTCGCACGAGATCGAAGAACGACAATGGCTGATCTTCAGTCTTGGGATACTCGCCCGAGTTTGGGCTCATACCAACCGCGTGGAATCGGCCGGAACGCTGTGGGGAGCGATCGAGGCGGAAGAAGCCCTAGCTCCGATCGGCCAGTGGGAGGCCGAACGGGCCGACTACCTCGACGACCTGGGTCGTTTCGCCGGCCTGGACTTCGAGCGCGGTCGGACGCACGGTCGGAAGCTCACTCTGGACGAAGTCGTTCGCTTCGCGCTCGACGACGAAGCGAGTCCACTAACAGGCCGTGTCTGACCCGAAGATCCGGATGGATGATGCTTCGTCGTTGTCCCCCGAACCGACGAAACTACTGCTGGAGTTTGCTTGCATGCAGCGCTCGGTGCCTCCCCCACCGGAGTCCCAGGTCCACTTCGCATCCTTGTTCTTATGATTGCGCCACGACGACATCTGATCGTTGAACCCGTAATCGCTGAGGTTGTGCCACGTGGTCGTCGGATCCTTGAACTGGATCATCTGCCCGGAGTAGTTGGAGTCTGCCCAAAGGCAGACCCAGAAGTCCGGGCAATCGCCGAACGCCGTGATGCCCACCTGCAACATGACGTCTCCCTGCTCAAACGAGAGCGTGTCGGCATCGACCACCGTGGCGTCATCGGGGGGTCCCTCGGGGAAAACTGCGGAGATGGCAAGCTCCTGACTTGGATCCGTTTCCTGCGCACCTGCCGGCCCCGACAGTGTGGCCACCACAGTTAGCGCGAACACCGCGACTAGGGCAATTCTGGTCGCGGGTCGCCTCAAGATTGCCCCTTGGTCGTCTGCCGTGCGGTTGAGGCAAACGTTCGCACCACACATAGACGTAGTCCCTAGGGTTTCCCCTAAGACAATCCCCCCACTTATCTGTCTTCTTCCTTGATGTGGGGTTAGTGCGGTTCGCGATGGAAAGGGACGCAATTTCGGGGCGGCGCTGATAGAAATCAGGGTCCGGCGGACATATAGAAGGCATGAGGGCCGAAGTCTCCCCGCCGTATCGCGGTCCCAGGGATGAGTCGAGCCGGATCATGCAGGTGGTTCCCCGGCTAACTCCCACCGAGGCGCGCGTCCTCGGGCTCGTTGCGGAAGGCCTTCCGACGGCGGAGATCGCGGTGCGCCTATGTGTCAGCCACCAGGCGATCACGTATCACGTAGGCAACCTCTTCGGATGCTTCCAATGCAAGAACCGTGCAGGTCTCGTCGGGCGAGCGTTCACGGTCGGCGTGTTCGAACCTGGTTCCTGGCCCCCCCGAGTTCGAAAAGATGTCGAGCTTCCCGGCGGGTCGCCGGATAGCTCAGTGGTCCTCGACCAGGATGACCACAGCGTTCACTGAATCGACCGAGTAACTGGCGCACCTTAGATCTCCGTCCGATTCCACCCTCGACACCGTCCACGTCTCGAAATCCCAGCGATCGAAGGACTCGCGGATGAGGGCGGCCAAGACAGCTTCTGACAGGCAGTCGTCGCGCTTCTTTGAGGCCTGGATATAGGCGCTCTCGACGTCTCCGGCCCAGGCGCGCACCTCCGAGGCCGTCTTCCCACCATAGGTCCCCGACCTTGGGGTGCTCGCGCCGATCGCCGCGCACGTCGTTTCGGCATCCAGACCTTCTTTCCCGGGGAAGATGCCGAGACCCCCGTCCCTGACGACACAGGTGATCAGCTCTGGCGGCACATCCACGCCGAAGGCGGAACGCCACTCAGCTGCACAACGCTCCGCAGGCTTAACTTCGGATCCGGCCAGGGGCAGTATCGCGATGTCCGCGTTCTGATCCAAAGTGCGATAGCAGCCGACGCTGAGTGGATCGGTGGTCGGTCGACTGGTGACATACACCGCTGCGATTCCCGCGACGAGCATGGCGCCGACGACCAAGATCCTGACTCGCCGACGCGCCGGCGGGCGAGCCTCGGGAGCCGGCGCAGCACTGACGACCCTGTCGCGGATCC
>JAXDJL010000217.1:0-3997 GCA_034665685.1 Actinomycetota bacterium
CTGCCTGATCTGGGGCAGATCGAGCTTGGGAGGCTTGGTGGGCCGAGGGGCCGGCTTGGGTGCGGGCCGGCGGATCGCCGCCGGGACGAGCGAGGCCTTCGGAGGGGACGCGGGGGCGGCCGACTTAGGGGCGGAAGTCTTCTTGGGGGCCGAGGTCTTGGCGGTCGCTTTCTTGGCCGCAGTCTTAGGCGCCACCGTCTTCTTGGGGACGGCGGTCCCCTTGGAGGTGGTTTTCTTGGCGGCGCTCTTCTTCGGAGCCGTCGTCTTGGGAGCGGGCTTCCGCGCGGGGGTCTTCTTGGGTGCTTTAGTCGCGGGGGTCTTCTTCGCAGCCGGCTTCTTGCCGGTCGTCTTTTTGACGGTGGTCTTCTTCACGGTCTTCTTGGCTCCAGACTTTGCGGTGGTTTTCTTCGCCGAGGTGGCGCGGCCCTTCGCAGCCCCCGATCGTGCGGGGGTCGACCGAGCCGTGGAAGCCTTGGATCGAGCCGCCGCCGCCCGCCCTGAGGATCTCTTCCTAGGGGCGCTCATGGGCGGGGGACGATAGCACACGAATGTGTCACCCTTCGACCATTCGAGGCCCCGATATCGACCCCGCGGCGGAGTCGCCACGGAGCGTGGTCCGCCACCCGGCCCCGTTACTCTTGCGCCGTGTCCGACGAACTCTATAGACCGGTAGATGCCCGGGTCTCCTTCCCTCAGTTGGAGGAGTCCATCGAGGCCTTCTGGAGCGCCAACAACATCTTCTTCCGCTCCCTCGAGGAGAGGAAGAACGACCCCGAGTGGGTCTTCTACGAGGGCCCGCCCACGGCCAACAACAAGCCCGGGGTCCACCACGTCGAGGCGCGCACCTTCAAGGATCTCTTCTGCCGCTTCCAGACCATGCGCGGCCACTACGTTCATCGCAAGGCGGGCTGGGACTGCCACGGGCTCCCCGTCGAGATCGAGGTCGAGAAAGCCCTCGGGATCAAGCAGAAGCATGAGATCGAGGACCGGGTCGGCATCGCCGAGTTCGTGCGCCAGTGTCGCGAGTCGGTGCAGCGCTACGTCGACGATTGGAGCAAGCTGACCGACAGGATCGGGTTCTGGCTGGACCTCGACGACGCGTACTGGACGATGAACCCCGAGTACGTCGAATCCGTGTGGTGGCTCCTCAAGCAGATCTGGGACAAGGGCCTTCTCGAGGAAGATTTCAAGGTCGTTCCCTATTGCCCGCGTTGCGAGACGTCTCTCTCATCTCACGAGCAGCACCAGCCCGGTGCATATAAAGATGTCACCGACCCCTCCGTCTACGTGCGCTTCCCGCTCGAAGGCGAGGAGCGCACGTCCCTCCTCGTGTGGACGACGACACCCTGGACGCTGCTGGCGAACCTTGCTGCCGCGGTCGGGGAAGACATCGTCTACGCGAAGGTGCCCGACCCTCAGATCCCCGGCGCCTTCCTGATCCTCGCCAAAGAGCGCGTCGAGCCGCTGCTGGGCGAGGGGATCGAACCGGTAAGCGAGATGCGCGGGTCGGAGCTGATCGACCGTCGCTATTCCCCGCCGTTCGACTACGTGCCGGCCACCGCCACCAGTCATCGCGTGCGGCCCGGCGATTTCGTTACCACCGACGACGGGTCCGGCATCGTCCACCTCGCCCCCTACGGCGAGGAGGACATGGCGGTGGCGAAGCGCGACGACCTTCCGATCGTGCAGATGGTCGATCCCAGAGGACATGTCGTGGAATCGGCCGGCGAGCCGTTCGGGGGCCTGTGGGTGAAGGACGCCGATCCCAAGATCATCGAGGACCTCGAGAAGAGACACCTACTGTTCCGCGCGGAGGATTACCTGCACTCCTATCCCCACTGCTGGCGCTGCGGCACGCCGCTCCTCTACTACCCTCGCAAGGACTGGTACATCCGCACATCCCAGGTGAGACGCGAGCTGCAGGAGTCGAACCGCGAGGTCCAGTGGCAGCCACCCACGATCAAAGAGGGACGGTTCGGCGATTGGCTTGCCAACAACGTCGATTGGTCGCTGTCTCGCGATCGTTACTGGGGCACGCCGCTCCCGATCTGGCGCTGCGCGGAGAACCATCTCGTGTGCGTCGGTTCCTTCGCCGAACTGGCTGAACGATCGGGCCGCGACCTCACCGACTTCGATCCCCATCGCCCGCACGTGGACGACATCACCTGGAGCTGTGCTGAGTGCGGAGGCGAGATGCGTCGCGTTCTTCATGTAATCGACGCCTGGTTCGACTCGGGCGCGATGCCGTTCGCCCAATGGCACTACCCGTTCGAGAACGAAGATGTCTTCGAGAAGCGATTCCCTGCGAACTTCATCTCCGAGGCTATCGACCAGACGCGCGGCTGGTTCTACTCCTTGCTCGCCATCTCCACACTCATCCGCGGGACCAGCTCGTACGAGACCGTCGTGTGCCTGGGGCACATCGTCGACGCCGAGGGACGCAAGATGTCGAAGTCTCTGGGCAACATCATCGATCCGTGGTCGGTGTTGAACGTGCAGGGAGCCGATGCGCTCCGCTGGTATCTCGTTACCGGCGGGACGCCCTGGTCACCGCGCCGGCTTTCGCCGGAGATCATCGAGGACTCGCTGCGGAAGTACATGCTGACCCTGTGGAACACGTACTCCTTCTGGGTGACGTACGCCGAGCTCGAGCGCTTCGACCCGACCGTGGACGACGTCCCGTTGAGCGAACGATCCGAGATGGATCGCTGGATCCTCGCCGAGCTGGACGACACGATCGACGAAGTGACGACCGCGCTCGATGGCTTCGACGCAACGCGCGGGGGCAAGAGGCTCGATCGATTCGTGGACGACCTCTCAAACTGGTACGTGCGGCGGTCGCGGCGCCGTTTCTGGCGGTCCGGCGAGGACACGGACACGAAGGCCGCGTTCCTCACCCTGTGGCGATGCCTCGCGACCACGGCACAGCTGACCGCGCCGTTCACGCCGTTCGTCGCGGAAGAGCTCTACACGAACCTCACTCGCACGAACCCCGACGCACCGGACTCGGTTCACCTATCGGACTGGCCCGAACGGATCAAGGGTGCATCAAACGACGCGCTGAGACGCCGGATGGGCCTCGTCCGACGTCTCGTCGGCTTGGGTCGCGCGGCACGCACGGAGGCCAAGGTGCGCGTGAGGCAGCCGCTCGAGCGCGCCCTCATCGTGATGCCCGCAGCCGACGCGCAGGACCTCAAGGGCCTCGAGGATCTGGTGGCGGAGGAGCTGAACGTGAAGAGGGTCGAGGCGGCGCACGGCCTCGAGGATCTCATCACGTACACGATCAAGCCGAACTTCAAGGTGCTCGGCCCCCGCTTCGGTAAAGCAATGCCCGAAGTCGCGCGCGCGATCGAAGCCGCGGATCCGGCCGAGATCGTCGGCGCGATCGAACAGGGCGGGAGCACGATGGTTTACGTGGAGGGCGACCAGCTGATGTTGACGGCGGACGACCTCGACATCCGCATCGAGGGTCGCGAGGGCTATTCGCTCGCGCGCGAAGGCGCGCTCGGGGTCGCTCTCGACCTCGAGATCTCCGAGGAGCTGGCGGCGGAGGGCCTGGCGCGCGAGGTGGTGCGAGCGATCCAGGACCTGCGGAAGGCGGCCGGGCTGGCGGTCGAGGACCGCATCGAGTTGTGGCTCTCCACCGAAGACGAGGCTGCGCGAACGGCTCTCGAGCGGCACGAGGACTACATCGCCGGTGAGGTCCTGGCGACAACCGTCCACCGGGAGCCTCCGCCGGGGGGCGCGGCCACCGGCTCAGTGGAGGTCGAGGTAGAGGTCGACGGCGCGACCGTCGTCTGCGCGCTGCGGAAGAGGGACTAGCGGGTCGCTCGTCGTCTGGGGGCCGGAGCCTCGGACATCTGCTTGCTCGCCGAGTAGGCGAGGGCAAGGCACACGGCGGCGCCTCCCGACGCGACGATAGACACCCAGATCAGAGGAGCGCTGGCGTTCGCCCACCCGAAAACGAGAGCGAACGCAGAAGCAACTATCAAAGAGA
>JAXDJL010000218.1:0-21271 GCA_034665685.1 Actinomycetota bacterium
GTCTACAAGACGAATCTCCTCGCTCCGGCTCACCTAACCCGGCTGGTGCTCCCCGGCATGGTCGAGCGCCGGCACGGCCACATCGTCAACATCGCCTCGGTGGCCGGAAAGACGGCGGTGCCCTTCAACGCCGTCTATTCCTCCACGAAGCACGGCCTCGTCGGTTTCTCGTGGTCGGTCCGTGAGGAGGTCAAGCCGTACGGCGTCGGCGTCTCGGTCGTCTGCCCCGGATTCGTGGCGGAGGCCGGCATGTATCACGACTGGAGTGAGGGCACCAAGCCTCCGAGGACGAGTCAGACGGTTCGCCCCGAGAAGGTCGCGGCCAAGACCATCGAGGCCATCGAGAAGGACAAGGCGGAAGTGATCGTTGCCGGGGGCCTGCTCAAGATCGTCGATATCTTCCATGCCATATCGCCCGAGTTCACAACCGCATTTGCTCGCAAGACCGGGAACTACCGCTACTTCGAGAAGCAGGCGGTCAAGCGCCAGGGCAGCGAGTCGGCCGAATAGCGCGAGGAACGCTCCGTACCTCGGTATCATCGGCCCCAGAAATCAAGGCAGCCGACCTACCCAGGAGGAACCCAGATGACTTACGTCATCGCTGAGCCGTGCATCGGCGTCAAGGACCGCGCCTGCGTCGACGAGTGCCCGGTCGACTGCATCTATGAGGGCGAGGAGCAGCTTTTCATCCATCCGGAGGAGTGCGTCGACTGTGACGCCTGTCTTCCCGCCTGCCCCGTCGACGCGATCTTCCCGGCCGATAACGTTCCTAACGAGTGGAAGAGCTTCACCGAACTCAACGCGAAGTGGTTCGAGGAGCATCCCGAGGCGTCCGGTGGCGCGATGGAAAGCCCCTTCGCTCCGGCCGAAGAGCGCGGCGAATAACGTCAAATAGTCCTGCCCCCTCAGAACTCGGGTCACGAGGAGAATTTGCGGTTAGAGGGGCTCGACACCGCCGAGTGGCGCGCTCTTCTCGGACGCAAGGTGTCCGTCCGCTACGCGATCTACGACGATCCCGAGCACCGCGTGACCGAGGCCATCGGCATGGTGTCGTCGGTCGTAGGTGAGGACACAGACGTCACCATCTCGTTGGTCAATCGCCGCGGCGAAACGGTGTCGTTCCCCTTGCAGCACTTGGTCGCCGGCAAGGCGTTTCCGATCTAGGGCCGGGCACTCATCACCCGTGACGCGCGCATGGGGTCGCTATCTCGCGCGAAATAGCCTCTAAGTAAGAAATAGCCTCTAAGTAATTAGCCCGCTGTAGTATCGGCTGCCAGAGGGGCAAGGGAGCCTGTGGCAGTACCGCTACTCCACATGAGGAGGGCCAGATGAGCACCCAGATCGCCTCGGCGAAGTCAGCCGGGACCGATCGCAAAGAGGTCGACAGGGTAGTGATCCGTTTCGCCGGTGACTCCGGCGACGGGATGCAGCTAACAGGTGAGCGATTCACCAGTGCGAGCGCCTTCTTCGGCAACGATCTTGCGACACTTCCGGACTTTCCAGCTGAGATCCGAGCGCCCGCCGGCACCTTGGCGGGAGTCTCCGCTTTCCAGATCCATTTCTCCGATCACGACATCCTGACCCCCGGCGATCAGCCGGGCGTTCTGGTCGCCATGAATCCGGCCGCGCTGAAAGCCAACCTCAAGGATCTGGTCAGCGGGGGGCTGCTGATAGTCAACGAGGATTCCTTCGAGGAGCGGAACCTCGAGAAGGCCGGTTACTTCTCGAATCCCCTCGATGACGGCTCGCTCGACGGCTTCCAGGTGTTCAAGATCCAGATGACCAAGATGACGATCGAAGCGGTCAAGGGCCTGGGCCTCAACAAGAAAGAGGCGGAGCGCTCGAAGAACATGTTTGCGCTCGGCGTCATCTGCTGGATGTACTCGCGGCCCCTCGACCCCACGGTTGATTGGCTCGAGAAGAAGTTCGCCAAGAAGCCGGCGATCGCGCAGGCGAACATCGCCTGCCTGAAAGCGGGTCATGCATTCGGCGAAACCGCCGAGCTGTCCGCGTTCGAGATCAAGCCGGCGACGCTCGCCCCCGGTCGTTACCGCCGGATCACGGGGAACCAGGCGCTCGCTTATGGGCTGATCGCGGCGAGTGTCCAGGCGAAGCTCCCGATGTTCCTCGGCTCGTACCCGATCACTCCTGCGTCCGACATCCTTCACGAGCTCTCGCGACATAAGAACTTCGGTGTCCGCACCGTGCAGGCCGAAGACGAGATCGCGGCCATCTCGATGGCGATCGGAGCGTCCTTCTCCGGACACATCGGGGTCACCACTACATCGGGACCCGGGCTCGCGTTGAAATCCGAGGCGATGGGCCTTGCTCTCTCGCTCGAGCTCCCTCTGATCGTGGTCGACATCCAACGCGGGGGACCGTCGACCGGGCTACCCACGAAGACCGAGCAGTCCGACCTGCTGCAGGCGATGTACGGGCGGCACGGTGAGTCGCCTCTGCCGATCGTTGCCGCGTACTCTCCTCCGTCTTGCTACTGGGCGGCGATCGAGGCGACACGCATCGCGATCAAGTACATGACGCCGGTCATCCTCCTGTCCGACGGTTACCTGGCGAACGGAGCCGAGCCGTGGCGGATCCCTGCCGTCGACAAGCTGCCCGACATCTCAGTGAGGTTTGCGTCGCAGCCGAACGTCGGCGAGGACTTCTGGCCCTTCCTTCGCGATGACGAAACCCTTGCGCGACCGTGGGCGATCCCCGGCACTCCCGGGCTCGAGCACCGGATCGGGGGCCTCGAGAAGGCGGACGGCACGGGGAACATCTCCTACGACCCGGAGAATCACCACTACATGTCGTTGCTCCGTCAGGCCAAGATCAAGGGGATCGAAGACGACATCGATCTCCTCGAGTTCGACGGCGACGAAGAGGCGACGATCCTGATCCTCGGCTGGGGGTCCACGTACGGCGCGATCGGCGCGGCCGTGCGCAGACTCCGGGCGCGTGGCAAGAAGGTCGCGCGCGCTCACTTGAAGCATCTGAATCCGTTCCCCAAGAACACGGGCGAAGTTCTCCGCCGCTTCGAGACGGTGGTCGTTCCCGAGATGAACATGGGGCAACTCTCGAAGCTGATCCGTGCCGAGTTCCTGATCGACACGATCTCGATCAACAAGATGAAGGGTTTACCGTTCCGAGCCGCTGAGCTCGAAGATGCGATCCTGGAGATGATGTAGATGACGGACGTAGAAGGCGCACTCGGGGGTCGCGGGATCACCGAGGCATCCGGAGGCGTCGGGACGCTGACGCGGCACGACTTCGTGTCCGACCAGGAGGTGCGTTGGTGTCCCGGTTGCGGGGACTACGCGATCCTCGCGGCGGTGCAAAGCGTCATGCCGGAGTTGGGCATACCGCGCGAGAAGATCGTCTTCGTGTCCGGTATCGGGTGCGCGAGTCGCTTCCCCTACTACATGAACACCTACGGGCTCCACGGTATCCACGGACGAGCGCCTGCGATCGCTACGGGCATCGCCAGCGCGCGTCCCGATCTCCAGGTGTGGGTCGTGATGGGCGACGGTGACGCACTCTCCATCGGAGGGAACCACTTCATCCACGCGCTCCGCCGCAACGTGAACCTCAAGATGCTGATGTTCAACAACCAGATCTATGGGTTGACGAAGGGGCAGTACTCGCCGACGTCCGAACAAGGCAAGGTTACGAAATCAACACCGTTCGGATCCTTGGAGCATCCCTTTAACCCGGTGTCGGTCGCGCTGGGGGCCGAGGCCACGTTCGTGGCCCGGACCCTCGACGTCGAGCGCAAGCACCTTCCCGAGATGCTGCGCCGCGCCGCCGCCCATAAAGGGTCTGCCTACGTGGAGATCTATCAGAACTGCAACATCTTCAACGATGGTGCCTTCCTCGCTCTGACCTCCAAGGACGGTCGCTCGGCGAACCGGATCTATCTCGAGCACGGGAAGCCCGTTCGCTTCGGGGCGAATAAGGAAAAGGGCGTCGTGATCACGAACGAAGGCCGCGTCGAGGTGGTCGACGTAGCCGACGTGGGCGAGGACAAGTTGCTGGTGCACGACGAGCACCGTGAGGATCCCAGCCTCGCCTTCGCTCTCTCCCGCATCTCCGACGGCCCCACCTCGGCAACCCCGATCGGCGTGTTCCGCGACGTGCAGCGTCCCGTTTACGGGGATGGTCTCGAGGATCAACTGAGGCGCGCGGCCGCGCAGCAGGGTCCCGGCGACCTCTCCCGGCTCCTTACTTCGGGCGACACCTGGGTGGTGGATTGATGGCCGACGCAACCGGCAGTGGAACTCCGCCGGACAGCTCCAAGGACCCCAACTACGAAGACAAGGTCGAGAAGCTCGCGCTGAAGCTCCTCCGCGGAGGCACCGAGAACGGTCTCGCCGCGGGGGACATCGCATCCGCACGACGAGCGGCTCGAAGGATCCTCGAGGACTCCGAGGCCCGGACGTACGATCCCGCGACGGTCGATCCCGAGGACGAAGGGGTCATCCGCCGCACCTCGAACGAGACCGCCTCGAGCGGCGAATCGACGAGTCCTCGCACCACCCACGGCGAGTAGGCGCTGGCCATGGGTGACCAGGGGTGGGGCCCTCCGGGGCACGGTGGCCACCACATCGCAGCCACTCTCAAGTCACTCGGCGTGTCGCACGTGTTCACCCTGACCGGGGGACACATCTTTCCGATCTTCGATGGATGCCAGAAACTCGATATCGAGTTGGTCGACGCGCGGCACGAGCAAACCGCCGTGTTTGCGGCCGAGGGGTGGGCGCGACTGACTCGCAGTCTGGGCGTCGCGGCGGTCACGGCCGGCCCGGGAGTCACGAACGCAATGAGCGCTTTGGCGCAAGCCGCGTCCAACCGTGCACCGGTGCTGGTCCTTGCGGGGCGTGCGCCGGCATTCCGGTGGGGTCAGGGCTCGCTCCAGGAGATGGATCACCCTCCGTTCGTCCATCCCATAGCCCCTGCCCAAACCGTCCCCACTACCGAGGACATCGGACCGCTCTTGATGGCGGCGGCGTTGGAGGCCCTGAATCCCCCACGCGGTCCCCGGTTCCTCGACTTTCCGTTAGACGCGCTCTTCAACGTGGCGGACCTAGAGGGCTCGTTCGCGTTCGTCGGTCCCGGGCATGACCCCGAAGCCCACGAGAGCATGGTGCAGGCGATCCCTGAAGTTGCTCGATTGCTGGAGCGCGCGGAGAGACCGATCATCGTTGCCGGCTCGAACGTGTGGTTGGACGGCGCGGAGATCGCGCTCGTTGCGTTGGCGGAAAAAGCTCACGTGCCCGTCTTCATGAATGGGCAGGGACGTGGTTGCCTGCCGGCGGATCATCCGCTCGCGTTCGCTCGCGCGCGTTCGAAGGGGATGAAGGAAGCGGACCTTGTCATCGTGGCGGGAACGCCGATGGACTTCCGACTTGGGTTCGGCCAGGGTTTCGCGCCGGACGCGAAGGTGGTTCATGTCGATGCGGGCCCGATCGCCGCCCACGTCGACCTGGCAGCGGGTCTGAACGTCTCTTGCGACGTCGCGTTCGACGCTATGCAGCAAGGGGTCGAACCAAATGGAGCGCGGACGAAGACGTGGGTCGAGGCCTTGCGCGAATTCGAGGACGCCAAGAAAGCCTCCGTCGAGGCGGAGTTGAACAGTGAAGCGAACCCGATCCATCCGATGCGGATCTACGGAGAGCTGAAGAAGGTGTTGGATCGCGATGCGATCGTGATCGGCGACGGTGGTGACTTCGTCTCCTACGCCGGACGCGAGGTCCCCAGCTACGAGCCGGGTTGCTGGCTCGACCCCGGTCCCTTCGGGTGCCTTGGTGTCGGGCCGGGCTACGCGATGGCGGCGCGACTGGCTCATCCGGACAAGCAGGTCGCGATCCTCTACGGGGATGGTGCACTTGGGTTCGCCGGCATGGACCTGGAATCGCTCGTGCGCCTGAAGCTCCCGGTCGTGTGCATCGTGGGGAACAACGGGATCTGGGGGCTGGAGAAGCATCCGATGCGAGCGCTCTACGGGTACGACCTCGTTGCCGACCTGAGGCCTGGGATCCGTTACGACCAGATGATGGAGTCCTTCGGTGGGCATGGGGAGTTGGTCACGGAGCCGGGTGACATCGCTCCGGCGCTGAAACGAGCTTTCGACTCGGGCGAGCCGACACTGGTGAACATCCTCACCGACCCCGACATCGCGTACCCCCGGTCCTCCAACCTCGCGTAACCATTCAGGAGATTGCGACCGGCCCCGTGGTGCCGGTGACCTCCCACCCCCCGTCGCGGTGCTTAACCACGTAGGTGACCCACAGGGCGGAGAGACAGGCCGTGAAGCTGCTCGCGGCGACCTCGACCGTCTCCCCTCCATGTGGGATCAGCCCCAGTGTCACGAGGGAGCCGCCCTTTTTAACTTGAGTGCACCGTCTCTTCTCGACCAGAACGTCGTCGCCATGCCTCACAAAGGTGAGTTCGAGCCGGGGCAGTTCCTCCACGGCCGCTTCCTGTACCGCCTCTGAGATCGGGCTCTTGTGCGTGGGCTTCCGACGCGTCGGTCGAGCGGCTCCCGGATCGGCCCGGTCCAAGACGTAGACGATGGGGCTGGGGTTGGCTTCCCGGCGCAGCGTCATGATGATCGCGGCGTAGATCTCCGCGGTCCGCCGATCCGCCCCGGTCGCCTCCGTGTCGGCGCCCGCGCTTGTCGTGGTGGTCGGCTGGGAGACGTTAGGAGCCTCGTCTGTGCAGGAGACGAAGATCAGCAAGGCGACCCCCACAGCAAGAGCTCTCAAGCGCATAACCGTTCCCGAGTCATATCCCCTCCGACGTGATCGATCGGTGAGTTTGTTCCCAACACATTGTTTAACGACGGGATACCCTCTCGGAACAGATGAGGGATCTCTTACAGGCTGCATTGGATGCTGCCGTCGGCGCGGGCGCAAGTTATGCGGACGTGCGCGGCGCGGAAGTAAAGAGCGAGGCTCTGTCGGTCGAGGGAGAGGTCGTCGAGAGCCTCGAGCGATCCGATTCGCAGGGCTTCGGCGTCCGGGTCCTGGCAGACGGTGCATGGGGTCACGCATCGACGTCGCGGCTCGAGCCCGAGCAGGCCGCGCTGGTCGCGGTCCGCGCCGTCGAGGTCGCCAGAGCGAGCGCGACGCGACTCGGCAAGCCCGTTGTTCTTGCGCCCGAGCCCGTCCACGTTGACACCTGGGCGTCGCCGTTCGAGAAGGATCCCTTCGCCGTCCCGCTGGAGGACAAGGTGGCCCATCTTGCGGAGGCGGCTCAAACCATGCAACGCGTTGCCGGCGTCAAGAGCGGACGCGGAACGATGGACCTTCTGAAACAGCAAACGTGGTTCGTATCGTCGGAGGGGTCAGACATCGAGCAGACCGTTCTGCACACGGGAGCAGGCATCGAAGCGACCGCGGTCGCGGACGGCGAGATCCAGACACGTTCCTACCCAGGCTCGTTCCGGGGCCACCTCGAGGCCGCGGGTTACGAGGTGATAGAGGCGATGGAGCTCGCCGCGCACGCGGAGCAGACGGCCGAGGAGGCCGTACAGCTCCTTCGTTCGGATGAATGCCCGCCGGCTACCACGACGCTCGTGCTCGACGGCCATCAGGTCATGCTCCAGGTGCACGAGTCCGTGGGCCACCCAACCGAGCTCGATCGCGTGCTGGGGATGGAGGCGGCCTTTGCCGGCACCTCGTTCGTGGGGATCAACGACGTCGGCAAGCTCCGCTACGGGTCGGACATCGTGAACATCACCGCCGACGCAACGGTCCCCGGAGGTTTGGGGACGTACGCGTACGACGATGAAGGAGTGACCGCTCAAAGGATCGATCTCGTCAAAGATGGGATCCTCGCCGGCTTCCAAACGTCGCGCGAGACCGCCGCGGCGGTGGGTGCGACGAGGTCGAACGGAACGATGCGCGCTGAGGGATGGGAGAACTTCCCGCTCATCCGGATGACGAACGTGAACCTGTTGCCGCAAGCCGGGACGCTCGACGATCTCATCGCCGATGTCGATGAAGGCATCTTCATGGCGACGAACAGGTCTTGGTCGATCGACGACAAGCGCAAGAACTTCCAGTTCGGGTGTGAGATCGCGTGGGAGATAAAGAACGGTCGCCTCGGTCGCATGCTCAAGAACCCCCGGTACACGGGTATCACCCCGGAGTTCTGGGCTTCGTGCGATGCGATCGCGGGACCCGAGGAGTGGCGGGTGTGGGGCACTCCGAACTGCGGAAAAGGGCAACCCGGCCAAACGATGCGGGTCGGGCACGGAACCTCACCTGCTCGCTTCCGGAAAGTGACGATAGGAACCGGCACGTGAGCACCGATCCCGGCGCCATCCCCGGCGGCGCTCCGGTGATAGACCGCGATCAAGCGAGGCGTGCAGCAGAGGCGGCGCTGGAGCTTCCCGGGGCGGACGGTGTCGAGGTTCTGCTCATCGGGTCGTCGGTTGGGGTCACGCGCTTCGCAAATTCGCAGATCATCCAGAACACGGCGCGCGACGAAGTACGTGCTTACGTCCGCGTGGCGGTAGACCATCGTGTCGCCTCGGCTGCAACGAACCAGTTGGATCCCGTTCAACTAAAGCGAGCCGCGGCCAGCGCGATGGAAGCAGCGAAAGCCTCCCTTCCGGACCCCGCTTGGCCGGGGCTACCCGATCCGACCGAGGTGGGGCGGCCCGAGCCCGTCCTCAGGTGGGATCAGGACACCGCCGACGCGAGTCCCGCCCGCCGCGCCGCCGCCGTCGACGACATCCTGAAGGCGGCGGGGGACGCGGGAGCCGCCGGCATCTACGAAACGGGTGCTCACTCGTATGCCTTGCTCTCGAGCAAGGGGGTCGATTGTTACGACGCATTCACGCGATGCGTGACGACGGCACTTCTCGATCACGGTGATTCAACCGGCTGGGGGGAAGGGAGCTCTCATCGCGCGGCCTCCGTCGATCACGTCGCCGCAGCGACCCGTGCCCGCGAGAAGGCCCTGCGCGGAAAGGCTCCCGCCCCCGGGGAACCGGGAACCTACGAGGTCATCCTGGAGCCCTCCGCGGTCGCGACCCTTCTCGACTATCTCTCGTACATGGGCTTCGGTGCGAAGCAGGTGCTCGAGGGAGAAAGTTTCCTCTCGGCGCACACCGGGGAACAGGTGGCGGCCCCCACCGTGACGATCGCCGACGATGTCTTCGACGAGCTATCTGTGGGCATCGGCTTTGACTTCGAGGGCGTCCCCAAGAAGCGGGTGGCAGTGATCGATCACGGACGCGCGACGGGGCCGGTGACGGATCGGAAGACGGCGGCGAAATTGGGAGCCCCCGTGACCGGTCACTACTCGGGCTCCGGCGAGGTCGGGCCTTACGCGACGAACGTCGTATTGGACCCCGGAGATCGCAGCCGCGAAGAGCTCATCGGTGCCGTCGACGAGGGGATCCTCGTGACGAGATTCCATTACGTCAATGTGCTCGACCGGCCCTCGACCCTTCTCACCGGGATGACCAGGGATGGAACGTTCAGGATCTCCAAGGGAGAGATCGTCGGCGGCCTCCAGAACTTCCGCTTCGCCCAGAACGTGGTCGAGGCGCTCGCCTCTGCCGTTGGGGTGGGTAGCGACCGCGTGGCGTTCGCTCCCGAATACGGCTCGTTCGGTTCCACGGTGGCGTCGTCACTGCACCTGGGGGCCTTCCACTTCGCTTCTCGCACCTCGCACTAGTGGGGCACTAATGACGTCGCACATCGCGTGGCACATCCTCGTTCTGGGGACCACGCTGATGGCTGCGGCCGGCGCCGCTCTCTTGCTCCTGGCCCCTCTCCTCTTCGAGGAGCCCCCACCGGGCCTGGTGAGATCCAGGCCCCTCATCTTGGGGCTGGTGGCCGTGGCCGTTTCCTTGCTTTTAGTGGAATGGCTTGGGATCCACTAGCGTTTCCGTATTATGAGAGACCCAGATAGATTGGGACCCGGACTAGGAGGCCCATCAGATGTCGATCACCATCACCGAAACCGCAGCGCTGAAGGTCAACGAGCTCTTGGAGCGAGAGGTTTCCTCGGCGCCGACTGAGCACGAGGGCAAGAGCTACGCCCTGAGGGTCGCCGTCCAGCCGGGAGGCTGTGCCGGACTGCGTTACGCGCTTTACTTCGACGACCGCAAGCTCGACGACGACCAGATCGCCTCCGCCCACGGCGTGGAGATCAGGATCGACAAGATGAGCGCCCCCTACCTGTCCGAGGCCGAGGTCGATTACGTGGACTCCCTCGCTCAGTCCGGGTTCACGATCAACAACCCGCTGGCCAAGGGCACCTGCGCGTGCGGAGACTCGGCTCAGTTCTAAGGACTCATTAGCTCGGAGCTTCGGACGTGCCCGGATCGGGCCCTCTGAGGCGATAGACTAGGCCCCAGCTCATCTAGAGCGGGGGAGGGTCCGGCCCTTCGATCCCGCCGCAACCACCCGAACGAGCTTCAGCGGGCAGGTGCGAATCCCGGTTGGATGAGCCGGCTGTTCGATCGAGCCTCTTCCCGGGAGGGAGGAGGCTTTCTGCATTCGAAAGGAAAAGAGATGGCGCTGAGATCCACTGTGGTGGGCTCCTACCCGAAGCCCCCCGAGGAAGGACAGCAGTTCGTCGTTCGCAAGACGCTCCACGCCCTCGAGAAGGGCGACAAGACGGTCGACGACCTCAAGAAGGCCCAGGACGACCTCGTTCGCGCGGTGATCGGTGAAGAGGAGGCCGCGGGCATCGACCTGATCACGGACGGGCAGGGCCGGTGGGACGACATCCTCACTCCCTTCGCCCGCAACATCGCCGGGTTCGAGATCGGCGGCCTGCTCCGGTGGTTCGACAACAACGTCTACTACCGGCGGCCGGTGGCGGTGGGCCCGCTCGAATGGCGGGGACCCACGTCCGTCGAGGCCTTCACCTTCGCTTCCTCTGTGGCGACGAAGCCGGTCAAGGCGGTGCTTCCCGGGCCGGTCACCTTCGCCCGCTTGTCTCAGGACGAGCATTTCAGCGACCACGAAGCCTTCGTGCTGGCTATCGCCGGGGTGCTTGCGCAGGAAGCGGCCGAGCTCGAGGCCGCCGGCGCGACCGTCATCCAGATCGACGAGCCGGCTTTGCTCGACGCTCCGGAGGACCTCGATCTCGCGAAGCGAGCGATCGCTCAGATCACCTCGGAGCTCAGCTCGGTGGAAACGATCCTCGCCACCTACTTCGGTGACGCGAAGCGCCTCGGCGCGGAGCTGTTCGATATCGAGGTGGACGGGTTCGGCTTCGACCTCGTGGCCGGTCCCGAGAACCTGGAGCTCTTGTCCCAGGTGCCCGACGGTAAGAACGTGCAGGTCGGACTTCTCGATGCTCGTAACACGAAGCTCGAGACGGTGGACGAGCTGACCGCGGCCATCGAGCCTCTGGTGGAACAGTTCGGTGCGGATCGCCTTTACATCAGTCCCTCGGCGGGTCTCGAGTACCTGCCGCGCGAGAAGGCGAGGGCAAAGCTCGACCGCCTCGGCGAAGTCGTCAAGAAAGTAGGTGCATAGATGGGAAAGGTTGAGTTGGCCGGACCGGGGCTGTGGACGACTTCCGTAGGAAGCTTCCCGAAGCCCGACTACATCCTCAAGGCGCGCAGCCAGTTCGCCCGTGGCGAGATCGAGCGCAGCGAGCTCCAGGAGCTCGAGAAGCAGGCAACGCGTGAATGGATCGAGTTCCAGAACTCCATCGACACCGACCTCGTGGTGGACGGCGAGCAGTATCGCGGTGACATGGTCGCTTTCTTCGCGGAGGAGCTGCCCGGGCTCGAGATCGGTGGTCTCGTGCGCTCCTACGGCAACCGCTACTACCGCAAGCCCATCGCGACCGGGCCGGTAGGACGCGACAAGCCACTGACCGTCGATTGGTGGGAGTACGCGCAGTCCCTCACCGACAAGCCCGTCAAAGGGATGCTCACTGGTCCGTACACGATCTGTGACTGGTCCTTCAACGAGCACTACGCGACGAGACGCGACTACGTGCTCGACCTCGCGAAGGTGATCCGCGACGAAGCTCTGGACCTCGAGCGAGCCGGAGCGCGCTACATCCAGATCGACGAGCCCGCCGCGTCAACGCGGATGGACGAGCTCGACCTAGTCATCGAGGCGATGGCGATCGTGACGGAGCCGTTGAGCGCCCACACGATCACTCACATCTGCTACGGCGACTTCCACAAGGCGTATCCGAAGATGCTGGAGATCCCCGTGGACCAGATCGATCTCGAGTTCGCGAACTCCGACTACTCCCTCTTGGACGAGTTCTACGACAACCCCTTCACCTCTTTCATCGGTCTCGGCATCTCCGACGTCCACACCCACACCTTGGAGTCGGTCGAGGAGATGGCGGAAGGGATCAGGAAGTCGCTGAAGTTCATCCCGCCCGAGCGGATGTTCGTGGACCCCGACTGTGGGCTCAAGACGAGGACCGTCGACGAGGCCAAGGAGAAGCTCACCAACATCAAGCAGGCGGTCGACATCGTGAAGGCGGAGCTCTAGGGCAACGTCACTGGACGGGGCGCAGGCGATCCGCAGGCGCCTAGGCGGTTCGGAATCAGCCGAAGGTCCCATCAAGCGACTCGCCGGGTACGACCGATGCTAGATAGATGAGCATCTCGGATCTGGGCACCGAACGGCTGCAGGCGATCCTCGAGGCGCAAACGCGCATCGCGGCCGCCCAGCTGGACCCCGACGGCGTCATGGCCATGGCCGCGACCGAGGCCCAGAAGCTGACGTCCGCCGAGGGTGCCTGCGTCGAGCTCCTGGAAGGGGAGGAGCTCGTATGCCGGGCCGCCGGCGGCTCTCTGCGCCGCGACGTTGGTCGCAGGAAGCCTCAGGGCGAGGGCCTCTCCGGGAAGGCGATAGCGCTCGATCAAGTGATGCGCGAAGGCGCTTCGGTGTCCGCGCCGCTCCATCGAGCAGGCGAGCCATGGGGCGCCATAACCGTGGTCGCAGGCGAGAAAGAGGCGCCCGACGACCAAGACGTCGCTTCGCTCGAGGTGATCACCGTCCTCGCGTCCACCTGCATCTCACACGCCTTCGAATTCGTCGCGAAAGAGACAGAGAGCCGGATCGATCCGATAACGGGACTGACGACGGGGATGGCTCTGGGCGAAAGGATCGGCAGCGAGCTCGCCCGGGCGCGCCGCGCGGGTGAGGCTCTCAGCTTGGTCCTTTTCGAGATCGACGGATCCGATGCCCTCGTCGACAAGGGCCCCGGCGAGGTGGAACGCGCCGTGAGGGCGGTGGCCGATGCTCTCCGAGCCGGCCGTGCGTCGGATATCAAGTTCCGCCTGGGAACGGTGCTGTTCGCCGTTCTGATGCCCGACACCGATCGAGCCGGCGCCGAGATCGCTTCCATCCGGCTAGCTTGGTCCATAGCTACTGCCGAAGGAGATGGGGCGGGTCTCACCGTCACCTCAGGCGTTGCGCAGCCCGACGTCGACGATGCCTACGCATTCATCGCGGCGGCCGAGGTCGCATTGGGCGAATCGAAGGCGGCTTTGGCAGAAGGGTAGTGTCTCCCGGACAACGCGCGGGGGAGCCTTCGGGCTGAGAGGCAACCGGCAGAGCCGGTCAAGCGACCCCAAGCGCCCGACCAAGTCGGGCCGACCTGATCAGGTTAAGACCTGCGGAGGGAGACGCTATGGCCGTGTCCATCGAAGCATCAGCCCGCGCCGGAGATGTCGGGATAGAGCCCGTTCCCCCCAGCGATCGGATCCTCAACGCCAAGGACCTCGCGATCCTGTGGGGCGATCTCGGGATCGGGCTACTCGTCCTCGTCACCGGCGCGCTCCTCGTGCCCGGCCTCGGCTTTACGACTGCGCTCGTGGCGATCGTGGTGGGTTCGTTCATCGGGGTTGGGCTTCTTGCGGCCGCAGGTTTCGCGGGAGCTCGTTTCCGGGTTCCCACCATGGTGCTCCTCAGACCCGTCCTCGGGGTGAAGGGATCGTGGATACCGAGCGCGCTCAACGCGGGTCAGTTGATCGGTTGGACGGCGGTCGAGTTGTGGGCGATGTCCTTCGTCGCGGACTTCGTCATGGAACGTTCTTTCGGTGTCTCAGCGCGCTGGGCGTGGCTGGCGATCGCAGCGATCGTTTGCACCGCGCTCGCGCTATGGGGGCCGATAGGGGTAACTCGCGTTTGGCTCGAGCGGTTCGGCGCGTGGATGATCTTTGCCATCTCCCTCATCGTCACCGTGCTCGTGTTCACCAGCGGCGGACTGGGTGACGCCTTGACGCGTCCCGGGGTCGGTGGTTTCCCGACGTTCGGCGTTGCCGTCGACCTCGTGATCGCCATGCCCATCTCTTGGTTGCCGCTCGTCGCGGACTACACGCGGTTCGCCGATCGTCCGCGCAGTGGGTTCACCGGCACGTTCTGGGGCTACCTCGTCGCGAACATCTGGCTCTACGCACTGGGAGCGCTCCTGGTGCTGGGCCCGGGAGCGGAGCCATCCCCGGCGGCGATAGCAGGCGGCATCCTGGCCGTCGCAGGTGGGTCGATCGCCGGCGTCCTGTTCCTCGTCGGCCTTTTGGTCGGCGAAACGGACGAGGCCTTTGCCAACATCTACTCCGGTGCGGTCTCTTTGCAGAACATCTTCCCCAAGGCCCCCCGGCGGGTGTTGTCGCTCGGCGTCGCCGCGGTGGGCACGATCCTCGCCGGGTGGCTGACCATGGAGAGGTATGAGGTCTTCCTGTTCCTCATCGGATCGGTGTTCGTTCCGCTCTTCGGCGTTATGGCTGCCCACTACCTCTCGGCCGGCCGGGATGGGGGGGAGCGAGGGATCGCGGAAGCGGATCGAAGGACTCCGGGCGTCCGGTTCGCTGCTCTGCTGCCCTGGGTTGCCGGATTCTTCGTCTACCACTGGATCGTCCCCACGGGCCCGGCCTGGTGGGTCGACGCCGTCCGCGACTTCGTCGGCACGCCGTTGTCCGAGCGGTTCGGGTGGCTCGGCGCCTCGATCCCATCCTTCTTGGTCGCGTTCCTGTTGGCGCTTGCTGCCTTCGGTCTGGGGGCGAGGGCTCGTCCAACTAGTATCGACGCCACATGATCTCCAGGCAGTGGGGCTCAGGATCGACCCAACCGATAAGGAGAGTCCGGTGAGGATCGAAGCAACGTGCGAACAGTGCGGGAGGAGATTTCTCCTGTCCCAGATTGGCCCAGAATCGGAGACTCCGGGGCGCTGCCCGTTCTGCGGGCATCGATTCGCGCGCCACTATGCCGGCGTCCTCATGGAAACGGTGGAGAACGCAGAACGCGCCGCCAACCAATTCGTCCAGATGCTGAGTCGTCTCCAAAACATGGAAACGGGCTTCCGCGTGGATCTAGACGGTTTGTTGCGAGAGCTGTCGGAAGAGGCTCAATCGAACGAACAGCGCCCGGCCAGCTGAACGACCACGCATGCTGATCCTCGTGGTCAGCGATGACGAGCACCTACGAGAGGAAGCAACTTTCGCGTTCCCGTCCGACGTGGAGGTGGTCCTGGCGAAGGATTCAAAGGATGCGTGGCGCTTTCTGGAGGAGAGAAGGCCCGATGTGGTGGTGGTCGCGCTGCGCTCCGGGAACGCCGGAGGATTCAATCTTCTGAGGGACATGTCACAACGCGAAAACCTTCGCGACGTCCCTTCCCTGATGCTGCTCGAGCGCGATCAGGACCGTTGGCTGTGCAAACAAGCGGGGGCGACCGCGTGCCGAACCGCTCCCATCGAAGCGGGCGATCTCGCAGCAGAGACGCTCTCGCTCGTCTAAACCGGACATCCCTCCGCAACTTGGCAGGTCAGCCCTATTGCGCCAAAGTGAATCCCACGCTTAGAATTACAGAATTGTAATTCGTTCGGGAGGCTGGAGCATCGGAGCTCACCTCTCGACAGGGGACTGCGAGAGAAGGGCCGGGGAATGCAACGGATCACGACGAAGCTTCTGCAACCCGTCGAATGGCAGGTCAACGCGCGTTGTCATGAGGTCGATCCCGAGATCTTTTTTCCCGAACGAGGTGGTTCGTCAAAAGCTGCGCGCGCGGTGTGCAATCAGTGCCCCGTTCGCGCGCAGTGTCTCGAGTACGCGCTCAACAACAAGGAACAGTTCGGCATTTGGGGTGGAACTTCTGAACGCGAACGTCGACGATTGCGTCGCGAGCGAACGATGCGGAGATTGCGTTCGGTTTCGTGATTCAAGCGAAAATGCGCGTCCAAACGCACGCGTTTGCATGTTTTCACCGCCGTTTACGCCTAACTACGTGCACAAATGCTTGCACCTTTGAGAATTATCGGGGTTAATTGGGTATGTACGCGTGTGACGCGCGTGCATTTTGCTGTTGCAGGCGCAGGAAATAAGCGGGATCGACGAACGATCCCGTCGGACGCACGAAGGGGAGGTGTGTGCATTGGCAGCAAGGAAGACGACTAGAAAGTCGACGGCGCGCAAGCCGGCACGTCGCAAGAGCACCGCACGCAAGCCGGCTCGTCGGAAGACGACCGCACGCAAGAAGACGACGGCTCGTAAGCCGGCACGTCGCAAGAAGACCACAGCACGCAAGCCGGCTCGTCGCAAGACGACCGCACGCAAGAAGACGACGGCTCGTAAGCCGGCACGTCGCAAGAGCACGGCTCGTAAGACCACTCGCAAGCCGGCGCGTAGGAAGACCACCAGGAGGCGTTAGTAACTCACTCCTGAGACTCAAGAGAGCGGCCCGGTGCGATGAGCAGCCGGGCCGCTTTCGCGTCCGGGTCCGGTAGGAATCGTTCGGGCACCAACCCCACGATCTCGGTCCCCACGATCCTCAAGCCGGCCTCGCCGGCGAGATCCTCCACCCTCGCGAACGCGCCGTCGATGCCCAGCAGATCCGGCTCGATGAGATTCATCGAGATCTGACCGCGCCCCGCGTCGAGCCTGAGCCCGAGCGCGCGTACCAGTCCCTGCTCCCGCGTCTTGCGCGCCACGTCGGCGAGGACGTCGAGCGCCCCTTCGACCCAAACGTTGAACGCGACCAGAACGTCCCTAGCCCCCACGCACACCACACCGCTGGTCGGCTCGATCTCTCGGGGGCCGAAATCTGGGATGAGACCTTCTCTCGATCGCGACATGAGGCCCTCGAGTCCTCCGCGCCGAAGCGCCGGCAACTCTTCGTTCTCCTGACGGGTCGCCGCGGCCCCGTAGAGATAAACGGGCAAACCGGCGCGCTCGCCGATCGCGCGGCCCGTAAGGCGAGCCGTTTCGATCGCCTCCGTCATCGATCCGGACGAAGGAACGAGAGGACATACGTCAAGGGCGCCGAGGCGAGGATGCACCCCATGATGTTTCGTGAGGTCGATCGTCTGCGCAGCGAGGCTCGCGAGTGACGTGAGGCCTTCGACCAACTGGTCTGCCGAACCCGCCACCGTGAACACGCTTCGGCCGTGGATCGGGTCGGAATGCACGTCGAGGACCCGGCTCCCCGAGCTCGAAAGCGCGCCTCGCAGGGCGTCGATCACGCCCCGGTCGGCGCCTTCGGAGACGTTCGGGATCGCTAATAGGGACATCCGAAGCGATACCGTAAGGGGAGATGAGTGAGTATGGATACTCGGTCGAGGTGCCCGAGGGCTACGACGAGGCGGTCGTACGCGCCCGTCTTGCCTTCCGAGGAGAGGGTTTCTCGATCCTCTCGGAGATGCACGTCGGCGGGATGCTCGGTCCCGAAGCCGGCGACGCTCGCCAGTACCTGATCATGGGGGTCTGGAACGCGATCGTCGGCCGGAAGCAGGTGGCCGGCTCCGACATGGAGGCAGCGGTCCACCTCCCGTGCAACCTCGTCGTCCAGGAGGTGGGACCGGGGGCGGTCGTTGCCGCCTTAGACCCCGTCGACGCGATCGAGTCCCCGGACGAGACGACGAGTGAGGCCGTGCGGCTCGCTCAGGCCGCGCTGGAACGCGTCCTCCAAAAGGTCACCGAGGCCGCGGCATGACGCAAGTCGTTCCGGTCGAGGAGATCGTCCGTCGCTTCCTCACTCGATTGGATGAGGTAGTGGAACGCTGCGCCTTGGCGATCTGGGAGGTCGTCCCCTCCTATGGGAGGTCGGGCGACCCCTTGCTCGACGACGTCAGGGACGCCGTTCGCTCGAACGTGGCGACGCTCTCGCAGGTCCTGAGCGACGGCCGGGAGGTCGGAAGAGACGAGCTGACCGCGATAGAGAAGGTAGGGGCTCGAAGGGCCGAGGCGAGCATCCCCCTCGACGACGTCCTTCACGCTTACCGCACCGTGTCGCGCGTCTGTTGGGACGTGCTGGCGGAAGAATGCCGCGCCTCCGATGGGGATGCCCTCGAGGCCACGATCCAGCTTGCCGAGGCCGTTCTCAGATACACGGACCAGATCTCCACGGCCGTGGCCGAGGCGTACTCCCGCGCCCAACGTGCGATCGTTCGGGAGCAGGAGGGCGCCCGGCGGGAGTTCCTGGCGGACCTTCTGTACGGATCCGATGCCTCGCCGGAAGACATGCTGGCGCGCGCTCATGCATTCGGATACGACCTCTCACTCAGTTACGTCGCGCTCGTGGGCACCGGTCCGGGTAAGGACGCACGCAAAGAGACCCTGGTTTCGGGAGCGGCTGCGAACGCCGCCGACGAAGCCGCGGGGGATCCCATCGTTCTGCAGAAGGCGGAGCACACGATCGCGCTGCTCCCATCGGATCCCGGCAGCGACGCTCTCTTGGTGGCGCAGAAGCTCGCCGGCGAGCTGGAGAGCGGCTGGTGCTTCGGCATGGGCGGTCCGGAGCTGGGTCTCGAGGGGATCAGGCGGGCCTACCTGGAGGCTCGCGAGGCTCTCGAGATAGGCACGGCCCTGGATCTCGACGGACCGGTGCATCGTTTCGATGATCTGCTGCTGTATCACTTCCTTCGAGTGGAGCCCGGCCTCATCGACCGTTTCGTAGACCAGATGCTCGGGCCACTCATCGACTACGACGAGCGGCGGAAGGGCGATCTGATCAAGACGATCGAGTGCTACTTCGACGCGGATGGGAGCGTGAAGCTCGCGGGGGCGAAGCTCTTCGCCCATCCGCACACCGTCACGTACAGGCTGAAGCAGATCGAGAAGCTGACGGGGTGGTCGCTGAGGGAGCCCGAGGACAAGCTTCGTTTGCAGCTCGCTCTGCGCGCTTACCGCCTGGCGTACGCGCGGCGAGAGAACGAGGACTGACTACCAGGCTCCGCCGCCACCTCCACCACCGCCACCTCCGCCGCCACCGGAGAATCCTCCCCCTCCACCACTAGCGGAGGACGACGGCGGCGCCACCGATGCCACGGTGGTCGAGATGTCCCGGAACAAGAAGGACGAGCCTCCATAACCGAGGGGGCCGTGAGGAGTGACGAAGAACATGGAGCTCTCCGTCCCGAGCTCGGGCGGCGCGTGCAGCTGTGCGGCGGCCAGCACTCGTTCTGCCACGCCGAACGCGATCCCGTAGCAGAGATAGCGCTCCCAGATCTCGATGGACCCCGGTACCGCCTCCTTCATGCCTGCGAAATCGGTGAGGAAACGCCGGAAGGCCTCCCATTTCGACGCTGCCTCGGCCCCCTTCTGAGAGCGCTTCTCCCAACCGCGTCGGTAGAGGGCGAACGCAACGAGAACGAGGCCGTTCACGATCAGCATCGCGGTAAGGGCTCCCAGGACGATGGGCCAGAAGATCGCTCCCGATTGAGGGTCGGCGGCAGTAGGCGCCGCTATGAAAGCGCCCACCGCACCCAAACAGAAGAGGACGATGGCCGCGATGGTGACTCCCAGGCCGGCCCCCTCCCACCATCCCTTCAAACGCACGGCATCCCCCACCTTCGTCTTGAACGCGGTGTACCTCTCCGAGTAGTAGGTCGGTTCCGAGCTGATCTCGTCTTTGAGGCTTGTCAGCATGAGGCGGTCCTTACCCGTCGCGGCGCGCTCGATGGTTTTCAGGACCTCCTTCTCGAAGGGTTCGAGCCCTTTCGTTTTTTCCAGCGGCTTCACCGCTAGATCGCTAACGTCTTCTTCTTTCAGTCCCGCCCACGTCTTCTTCACCGTGGTCGTCGGTATCGAGTCGATGTATTTGCGCCGGATGAGGTCGAAGAGCGTCGCCGTGAACGCGTTCCCGGTGATCCGCTTGTGACCGGGCTCCAGCAAAGCGACGATCGTGGCGGGCGAGTCGCTCCCCGGTGGTTCGAACACGTACTTCGGGACCTCTGGGACGCGAGGTTCCCGTCCGTACCTTTTCCAAATCAGGAGAGCTACCGCGACGGCGGGGAGGAACGCGAACAGGATAGCGAGGGGAATAAGCCAACCAGCGTTGCTGCGAAGCCATCTCTGACCGGCCAGGGCGTGCTCGCGGTCCTCGAACAACTGCTGCTCCTCCTCGAGGATGTCGCCCAGCCCATCTCCCCGGCTTGTGACCGCGTCCCGCGTGTCCTTAAGCAGCCGGCGCGGGAAGACGACCCGCATCTCGACGAAGGTGCCGGCGGGAATGTTCGCAGCTCCCAGGGTCGCTCCCGTTCCTCCGGCCTTCAGGCTGGTGAAGCCCTCGACGGCCGAATGTCCCCACACGCGCACCTCGCGCGGCGCGGCCCCCGGCAGGTCCATCTCGGCTTCCAACCGGCGAAGGTCCGTTTTCCATTCGTCGCCCCATACCTGAAGGTTCACATCGGCGACGTCGTCGTAAGCATTGGTCAGACCCCGGATGCGATACCTGACCGTGAAGGTGCGGCGTTCGCTGAATGCCGAGAAGTGCCACACGATCCGGAACGCCGAACCGGGGACGATCTTGGTTCCGAACGTGTCGGGGGCGCCTGCGCTCCCCAGCTCGGCCGACGCGCCGGGGGAGTATCGGCGACCGTCCTCCATGACCGAGACCTGGTCGATCGTCTCACCCGGCCGCAGCGGGATCTCGCGGTAACCGCCGGTGAAGGATCCGTCGAAGTCGTAGGTCAGATACTCCGTGACGTGCACCCCACCGTGCTCGTCCACCTTCACCTCGACCCTCGCCGTGGGGAGGGAGAACTCCTTGGCCAGGGCCGGTGCGGCCGGCAGGAGCAAGAAGGCCGTCGCGCAGATCATTAGGACGAGCTTCTTCATGCGGGCTCCCGTCACACTGGCTCCGGAGGTCGTGGCGTCGCCTGATTATGGGGTGCGGGCACCCTTAATCCAAGGGGGCCCTCAGTAGCTCGTCTGCAATCCCCTCCCAGGCGTCTGGATTAACCTTCGGGGCGAATAACAGATCAAGGAGGCTCAATTGCGCGCACGCAGGTCATGTTTGTCCGTTCCGGGCTCCAGTCCGAAGATGCTGTCGA
>JAXDJL010000219.1:0-3538 GCA_034665685.1 Actinomycetota bacterium
CGATCTCAGCGGGCAGGTGCTCCCCTCTGAGGGAGGACACCGCTTCCGCTACCAACGCAAGGTGGTGACTCTCCACCTCGGGGCCGGGAGCGGCTACCTGCACGGCTCGCAGTGCCTGTAGGTGCTGGACCAAGTCCTCGAGATCGTCTCCACCCGCGGGCACGCGGCCGGCGAGAATGCCGTCCAGCTCTCGGTCGCTGAATCTGCTCAGTGGTCTCATGTCCTCTTCGTAATCGTCCGGGAGGCTCATAGGGGTACGCCCGTCTCCGAGAGTTTTTTCCTGAGCGCCGCGAGCCCCCGCCGCTGGAGCGCCTTCACGGCCCCCTGGCGCTTTCCCAGGACCCGGGCGATCTCCTCGATGGTGAGATCGGCGATCAAGCGAAGGAGGATCACCTCCTGCTGTGCGGGGACGAGTTGTCGGATGAGCCCGATCGCCCGCTCCGCCTCTATGCGGGTGAGCCCATCGTGCTCGACGTCCCCCGCGTCGGCACGAGCCAGGACCTCGCCGAGAGACCCGCTCGATTCGAGCAACCTCGTTTTGCGGCGGTACGAATCCACCATCCGCCTGTGCGCGATGGCGAGAACCCACGTACGGAAATCTCTCTCGTCTCCGCTGAAGCGTGGAAGACCCTTCACCGCTTGGAGGAAGACCTCGGCGAGAAGGTCCTCCGGATCGTCGGCTCCCCTCGATCGGAGGTATCCGAGGACGGCCGGAGCCAAATCTCTGTAGATCTCGGTCCACGCCCACTCCGCTCCCACCCGCGCGGCACCCAATGTCTCCTGGAAGGCGCTACCCAAGGTCATGCGACTCGTTCCTCCACCCCCGCTTTTCGGCACGAGGAGCACAAAGATGAAATAGCCGGCCGCGAAGGTCCAGCGTAAGTCAGCCCGTGATGATCGACGCGACGGGCGATACTCCGAGGGTGGATCCCATCGATCTCGCCGCGGTCTTGGCCCTTGCGGTCGTCGTGGTCGTTGCCGCCAGGTCGCAGGCGCGTTTGCAACGCCTGACCTCAACGCTCCGAGACTCCATCGGAGATCTCATGCGTGAACGCGATGCAGCCGTGACTTCTCTCGCGGGCTCCCAAGGCCAATGGGATGAGGTGTTGGCGAAGACCACCGAGGGTGTGGTGATCCTGGGGCACACCTCGACTCCGCGGTACGCGAACCATGCTGCACGACAACTGCTTGGGTTGGGTGAGTCTGGCCTGCCTCCACGCATCCCTTCCGAAGAGATCACCTCGCTTGCCAGACAGGCCACGAGCGGTGAGGCGCCGGTTGACGAGATCGTCGCGTTGCGAACTCCGGAACGTCGGATCGTGCGGGTGCACGCGTCACCCTTGGTAGATGGAGAAACACTCCTGACCCTGCAAGACGTGTCGGAGGAAGTGCGCGTGCAGACGATGCGGCGGCAGTTCGTAGCTCATGCATCACATGAGCTGAAAAGCCCCGTCGCGAGCATCCATGCCCTTGGAGAGGCGATCGCAAAAGCCTCAAGCGATGACCCCGCCAGCGTCGATCGATTCGCCGAGCGCCTCACGGAGGAAACCTCTCGGTTGGGACGACTGGTGATCGATCTGCTCGACTTGTCGCGACTCGAGGAGCCGTCGGTGATCTCGAACACCACCGTCGACCTCTCCACGGTGGCCGCTCAGGAGATGGATCGGGCGCGCGAGGGCGCCCGAAGCGCAGGCGTAGACATCGGTCAAGCGATCGAAGGTGAGGTTCTCGTCAGCGGGGACGAGCAGCAGGTAGGGCTCTTGATCCGGAACCTCCTTGAGAACGCGATCCGCTACAGCTCGCCGTCGGGGCGGGTGATGGTTCGCGTCGCGAACGACGGCGAAGAGGCGGTCCTCCAAGTCGAGGACGACGGGATAGGGATACCCCTCAGAGACCAGGCGCGGGTTTTCGAGCGCTTCTACCGGGTGGACGAGGGGCGCGCCCGTTCCGAGGGCGGAACCGGCTTGGGCCTGGCAATCGTGAAGCACATCGCCGATCTGCATGGGGGCTCGGTCGAACTCATCAGCGAGCTCGGCGAGGGTTCGGCGTTCACGGTGAGATTGCCGGGCTCGGGCCGCGAACGGATGCAGCCTTGAGGGCTCCGTGAGGCCGGGTATCCTGCGCTGGCTCCGTTCTGGACCTCAACGAAGGAACCCGCCGAAGGAACCGGCGGCAGAACGGTTACCAGGGAGGACTTCGAGATGAGGCTACGGATCGTGTCCGGGGAGACGAGCTTCTTCGACCTGTTCGAGCAGCTCGCCGAGAAGGTGAAGGAAGGGGCGATCTCTCTCCTCGATCTTCTCGAGAACTACAACGACCTCGATAGGAAGATCGGCAAGGTCCTCGACATCGAGCATCAGGGCGACGAGCTAACGCACCAGATCATGCGCCGGCTGAACACCACCTTCGTCACTCCCTTCGACAGAGAAGACATCCATCACCTGGCGACAAGCCTCGACGATGTACTGGATTACGTCGAAGCGGGGGCCGAGTACCTGCAGTTGACGAAGATCGAGAAACCCCTTCCTCAGATGGTCTCGCTCGCTCAAACGCTGGCCGAGGCGGCGACCAAGACGGCCGACGCGATGCCTCGTCTGCGAAAGATGAAGAACCTCGATGAATACTGGGTCGAGATCAACCGTCTCGAGAACGAGGGCGACCGATTCTTCCGGAGAACGGTTGCGGAGTTGTTCTCCGGTGACTACAAGGCCATGGATGTCCTGAAGTTCAAAGAGATCATCGAGCAGATCGAACAGGCGATCGACAGACTCGAGGACGTCGCCAACACCGTAGAGAGCATCTACCTGAAACAGAGCTAGATGCCGACCGATCTCAGCTTCGAAGCTTGGTCCATCATCGCGGTCGCGCTGGCTTTCGACTACGTCAACGGTTTCCACGACGCCGCAAACTCGATCGCCACCGTGGTCTCGACGCGTGTCCTGTCGCCGCGCATCGCGGTTGCCTGGGCAGCGTTCTGGAACTTCATCGCCTTCGCCATCTTCGGCACCAAGGTGGCCGACACCATCGGGAAGGGAACCATCGACATCGAGAAGGTCGCCAGCCTCGACGTAATCCTGGCCGCGCTGATCGGTGCCATCGCGTGGGACCTGCTCACCTGGTACTACGGGCTTCCATCCTCTTCGTCTCACGCTCTGGTCGGAGGTTTGGCGGGGGCCGCGATCGCCTACGCAGGATTCGACACGTTGGTCCTGAGTGGGATAACCAAGATCGCCCTCTTCATCGTCTTGTCACCACTGATCGGGATGGCGCTGGGCGTCATCCTCATGAACGTCGTTCTGTTCCTCGCACAGGTCGTCACCAAGCGCTGGTTCACCCTCACTCAAACGAACTGGTTCTTCCGCAAGACGCAGTTGATCTCTGCCGCCGCCTACTCACTCGGTCACGGGGCCAACGACGCGCAGAAAACGATGGGCATCCTGGCCGCGATCATCCTGATCGACAAGAATCTGCCGGTCGATAAGTTCGACGTGGAACTCTGGATGGTCCTGTCCGCGCACGCGGCGATCGCCCTGGGGAC
>JAXDJL010000220.1:0-2788 GCA_034665685.1 Actinomycetota bacterium
GTCCCTCTGCGCGTCGGCCCGTCGGACGCCGCGGTGGCTCCCAAGACCGCCTCCGAGAACGAGACTCTCCTCCCGGCGATGGCCGGGAGCCTCGACGAAGCCATCGCTTCTCTCCTTACACAGCTGAAGGCGCGACCCGACGACGCGCAGCTTCACGCGCAGCTGGGGCTTCGCTACCTCCAGAGATCTCGGAACGAAGCTGACCCCTCCTCCCTTCCCCGAGGGGAGAGCGCTCTCCGTCGGTCGCTCGAGCTGCAACCGAACGACAACCTCTTTGCCTTCGTAGGCATGGCCTCACTGTCGAACGCACGTCACGACTTCTCCGGATCGGTGAAGTGGTCGCGCCGTGCGATCGAAACGAATCCCTACAGCGCATCCGCCTACGGTCTTCTCGGGGATGCACTGTTCGAGTTGGGGGACGTGGACGGCGCGGCAGCTGCGTATCAGGACATGGTCGACCGCCGGCCCGACGTAGCTTCTTACGTGCGATCCTCCTACACGCTTCAGTACCAGAACAGAACGCGCGCGGCGATTGCCGCGATGAAGCTCGCTCTGCAGGCGGCCGGCCCCAGCGGCGAGACGGCAGCGTATGTCCGCCACCAGTTCGGGGATATCTACGCCGGTCTCCACGACCATCGCGAAGCGGCCCGTCAGAATCGCATCGGGATCGCCGTCGCCCCCGGCTTCATCCCGCCGACCGTTGGAGTAGCCGAGAGCTACATCGCTCGCGGACGCCTCGGTCGCGCGATAGAGATCATGGAACGGGCGGCGGACGAACTTCCAACGCTCGAATACATCGGCAAGTTGGGTGACCTGTACGCGGCCACCGGACGGAGCGCGGCCGCAGAGCGACGTTACGCGGAGGTGGCGCGGAAGCTCAGCGACTATCGCGCCAACGGCGTCCGCCCCGACGCCGACTTCATCGTCTTCTATGCCGACCACGGTTTGAGGCCGGCGTCTGCTCTACGTGAAGCTTTCTCGATCTACCGGAACCGCCCCACGCCGAAGATCGCCGACGCGCTTGCGTGGATGCTCCACTCCGTCGGACGAGATGCGAGAGCGTGGAGGCACGCCGAGGAAGCTGTCGTTCGGCCCGATGCCTCCACGTCGTTCCATGCAGGGATGATCGCCCTCGCCCTCGGGCGGACCACTGAAGGGAAGGGACTCTTGCGGAAGGCTCTTCGCTTGAACCCGTCGTTCTCGATCCTGGGCCCGGACATCGCCCGGCGCGCGCTGAGCGGGGCCGGGCGATGAGTCGCGCGGCCGCGGCGCTGCTGGCGACGGCTCTCCTCGTCCTGGGAGCGTGCAGCCAAGAGGCGAAGACCTACGAAGACGCCGCCTCTCTGGCTCGCGCTCTGGATGACGCCGGGATCGCCTGCGAGTCGCTCGAACCGGGCCCCCGCGCGGAGCTCGTCTCCGAGCAGGCCACCTGCACGTCCGGCGAAGACGAGTTGGGGCTCTATCTGTTCGATTCCGAAGGGGACAGGGACAACTGGCTGAAGCTGGGGGCCCGCATAGAGGCGACCGCGGTGGGCCCGAACTGGGTAGTCACCGGCGAGGCTTCAACGGTCGAGCGGGCCGCGGACGGCCTCAACGCCACCTACGACACCCCTTCTTCCTGAGGACCCGCTGCGTTCGATCGAACTTTCGGCTCCGGGGGGTTGGCAACCGGCCCCCTTGATGAAAGAAATAGGCATGGAGCCGGGCGCTGGGATCTTTGGGGTGGCCTCGGTCGTCTTCCTTGCGGGTCTTCGGCACGGTTTCGACATCGATCACATCGCCGCCATCACGGATATCACCAGCGCCCAAACAGATAGAAGACGATCGCTCTTCCTCGCCACGATGTACGCGACGGGGCACGCGCTCGTTCTCCTGCCGCTCGGCCTTATCGCGGTGTTGTGGGGCCGCCGGATCCCGGCTGGGCTCGATTCGTTCATGGGCCGGGTGACCGGCGTCACGCTCGTGGCGCTCGGCCTGTACGTCGTGTACTCAGCGATCCGCTTTCGGCGCGACTTCCGTCTGCAGAGTCGCTGGATGCTGGTGCTCGCCGGAGCGCGCCGAACGCTAGCGCGGCTGCAGAGGCGTTCGCCGGAGCCCGTGCTGATCGAGCATTCACACGAACACCACCACGACGGACATCATCACCACGAACACGATCTCGAGTCCGCCTCGGCGATGTCAAGCCCGATGTCTGCCGCAGCGGGACGCACCGCGGTCGCGACCAAGGCTCACGTTCATACCCATCGGCACGTTGCTCTTGCGCCGACCGACCCCTTCACTGAGTACGGCACGAGGACGACGTTCTTGATCGGCATGATGCACGGCGTCGGAGCGGAGACCCCCACGCAGGTGATCTTGATGACGACCGCGGCGGGACTCACGGGGAGCGCCGGGGGGGTGGTCCTCCTGGCAGCGTTCGTAACCGGGTTGTTCGCAGGCAACACCGTGCTGGCGCTGGCGGCTACCTTCGGCCTCGTTCGCGGCCCCCGGATGAGCGCTCTGTACGTGGCCCTCGCCGCCACTGCTGCCGTGATGAGCATCTACGTGGGGTCCCTTTACGCGCTCGGTCGGCCCGACTTGCTGCCCGCCCCCTTAGGCGGCTGAGCCCGGCTGTCCCTCGCTTGGAGGGGGTTGCATCATCTGCTGCGATGGGGGCTAATTGAGTCATGAATCCAACGGCCGGAGTTATCAGCGAAGCGATCGACCTTTACAGGAAGCACTTTTCACACCTGTTCGTCATCTCTTTCATCGTCTATGCAGGGATCGCTCTCCTTGCCGCCCTGTTGAT
>JAXDJL010000221.1:0-7250 GCA_034665685.1 Actinomycetota bacterium
CACGCGTACCGCGACAACGGGTTCGAGGTGGCGGCGCGTTCCCACAAGAACTCGCGTTAGATGCGAGCGATCGAACGGACCCGAGACCTCGGAGCGCGGCGCGGCGGGCGGATCCCCGAAGCTTCGATGATCAGCATCGCCCGGCCTCGCTGACCTCTGAACGGTTCCAGTAGCTCGAGCATCCTGTCGTCGTCTGCGCTCCGCTCGCCGGCGAGCACCCACGCCACGACGGAGGGAAGGTTGTAGTCGCCCACGATCACGGCGTCGGGATCGCCCAGGGCCAGGAGCATGCAGTACTCGGACGTCCACGGCCCGACGCCCGAGATCGCCGTCAACCTCTGGCGCGCCGTCGCCCGATCCATGTCGCAGGTCTCCTCGAGACGTGACGCCGCCGAGCAGATGCGCCGGATGACGTCGGCCCGGCGCCTCTCGATCCCGAAGGAATGGAACTCGTAGTAGGGCATCGTCGCGAGCCTCGCCGGATCCGGAGGGAGCATCAGACCGGTGCCAACGATCGAGGGTCCGGGAGCCGGCTCGCTCGTCTCGCGAACGAGGCTGCGGTAACTCTTGCGTGCCTCCATCCCCTGAACGCGCTGTTCGACCACGGTGGGGATCAGCACCTCGACGACGCGACGCGTACATGCGAGCCGAAGTCCGGCGAGGTGGCGGGTCAGCTCTCGCAATCGCCGGTTGCTGGGACGGAATGCCGAGTGGTCGTCCTTCACCCCGACGAGCTCCTCCGCTTGGTCGAGGGCCCGCGTAGCGCCTTCGCCCCACGCGGTTACGACGATGTCGTTTCCCGAGTTGCAGACTCGCATCGTTGCCGGCCCCTCGGGCGTCCGGGTCGCTCGCCACACCTCACCCTGCTGGACCCTCATCGTCGGGTCGACCATCCCTCGGGCCAGGGGGCGCAGGGTGAGCGCGACGTCGATCGGCTCGGCCGGCCTCAGCACCCGGCTACCTTGCTTGATCGCTTCGCTCCTTGAGGTCGCAAACGTCCGCCCCCGCAGCCGCGGCAAGACGGTGTGGATCGACGGCGAAGACGGTGTCGGGCCGACCTCCGGCCGCCCACACCTCGGTGTGTTGCAGCAGGTCCTCATCCATGAGGACGCGTAACGGCCGCCGATGTCCGAATGGGGGAGTGGCACCGATCGAATAGCCGGTCGCCTCCTTCGCGACGTTCGCGTCCGCGCGCCGGACCTCGTCGACTCCGAGGGCGCGCGCTGCCGCCGCGAGGTCTACACGATTCGCTCCGGACACGATGAAGAGGACGGGATCCCCACCTGCTTCGAAGACGAGGCTCTTTGCTATCTGCGCGACGTCGCAGCCGACTTCTCTGGCCGCGTCCTCCGCCGTTCGTGTCCCACTTGCGAAGGTGTGAGGCGTGACGTCGATCCCGAGGCGGCGACCCGTCTCCACGATGTGGGCGATCTTCGGATCGTCGCTCTCTCGGCCGGCCACCCCAGGAGGCTAACCCCCGCAAAAGAAGAAGGCCCCCACCGGAGTGGGGACCTTCTCTAACGGCCGTTGGTCGCGGGTCCAATCGGCCGCACGGTTCAGGTCGAAGCGTTACGGGGTGGTGGTGCCTCTTCCCAGCGTCATCTTTCGGTAAAGCCACAGAAGGAGCATGGCAACGATGATGCCTGGGATGAAGGCCACGCCCTGATTGTCGTTGTTCGGGAAGATCGCATCCCAGGCCGCACCTCCGACGAGCGCTCCGACGATGCCGACCACGATGGTGCCGAAGATCCCGATCGGGTCCCGGCCGGGTAGTAGGGCCCGCGCGAGTATCCCGATCACCGCGCCGACGAGGATCAACCAGACGTAGAACATCTCTCTCATCCCCTTCCAGACTCGGGTTCGTGTGAGTGAAGCGTGGTCTTATTTACCCTTCGCCCCACCACCGAAACTGCTGGGTGACGGCCGGCCACTCTCCGCGATCGGAAAGGGTGTATTTGGGTGCATCTCGAGGGAAAGATCTGCGTCATCACCGGAGCGTCCAGCGGCATCGGGAAGAGGCTCGCCCGCGATCTCGCCGCTCAGGGGGCCGTGGTCTGCGCCGCAGCACGGCGTGAGGATCGACTGAAGGAATTGGTCGGAGGCCTCCCGGCCGTGGCCGGCGGAGCGCATACCTACGTGGTGACCGACGTTTCGGAGAGGGACCAGGTGCACCGGTTGGCCGAACACGTGAGCGCGACCTACGGACGCTGCGACGTGCTCGTCAACAACGCCGGGATCTCGGGTGGCCGGGTCTTCGACGGTGAAGAGGCGCTCGACACCTTGGAGAAAGTGTTCCGCACGAACTTCTTCGGCGCCGCGTACTGCACCGCCTCGTTCCTTCCGCTGCTCGAGAGCTCGGCTCCCTCGCACGTCGTGAACATCGCCTCGATCGCGGGCCGCGTCGCGTTCGGCAACGGGGCCGCGTACTGCGGCTCCAAGTTCGCTCTGGTCGGTTGGTCCGAAGCCCTCTACTACGACCTGAAGCCCAAAGACATCCACGTGAGCCTCGTGGAGCCGGGTCCGATCCCCACCGAGGGCTTCCCCCAGACGGCTTTGATCGAGAGCCCGGTGCTGCGCAGAGCGCTGGCCGGCTCGGGCGATGTGTCACGAGCGGTGCAGGGCGTGATCAAGAGCAAGAAGATGCAGAGGGCCGTGCCGCGTTACTACTACCTCGCTTCGGTTCTCCGGCTCCTTGCCCCTCCGCTGTTCAGGTTCGCAGCCAAGCGGCTCGCCTCGCCAAACGCGACCGCAGCGTCCTCGGGACCCGGCTCACCGTCCGACGACTAGGGCGTCCACGCGAAGGCGCGCTCCGCGTCGCTGCCCTTTCCGTACCTCCTGTGTATGACCGTCGCGTGCTCGTACGCGTCGCGCAGCAGTTCTTGGTCGGAGAGTTGAAGGAAGCGGTACGCGTATCCTCGATCCGTCACGTCCACGAGCGCGTAGCCGAACGGATAGTCGCGCGGGATCCCGACCTCCATCACGGGAACGGTCCCATAACGGCGTGTCAGCGTATTGCGGTGGGTGTGTCCGGCGAAGACGCCCCAGACGTTCGACGAGTCGGCCACTGCGTGAAGCCGCCCGGAGTCCTCCTCGCGCAGGCCGAAGAGGATCGGGGGGAATCCGGTGAAGGGTTGCGGCGGATGATGCAAGAACACGAAAGCGGGGCCGCCTCCGGGACCGGCGATGTCGGCCAGGAGCTCGTGTTGCGGGCTGGAGAGTGCCCCACAGACGATCGCGCCACCCGGCCCCTCGACGAAAGAACCGGTGACGAGGTTGTAGGGCGGGAAGGGCGACGAAGCGTGTTCCACCGAATCGAGCACCGCGAACTTGATGCCCCCGTGTTCCACCATCACACCGTCGGGGGGACGACCGAAGCTCTCTTGGAAATACTCGCGGCCCGATAGCCGTTGCTCGGGGATCGAGTAGACGTCGTGGTTCCCCATCATCGTGGCGAACGGCATCTCGAGCTTGCTCAGGACGTCGACCGCGGTGGCGAACTCCTCTTTGGCTCCGTGGTCGGTGATGTCCCCCAGCTGGATCACCAGCTCGGCACCCGAACGGTTGAGGTCTTCGATCGCGGCCCGCACCATCCGCTCGCCGTTGGGTGAACCGATGTGCATGTCCGAGAGGATCCCGAAGCGGAACTTCACGTCTCCCGGCGGTGGGACGGCTGGGGTCTCGAGCGGTTCGAAGCCGGGAGGCGGCGGCATCTCGTCGGGGAACTCCAGAGTGGCCCGCTCTTCCTCGGCAAGCTGTGCGATGCGAGCGGCCCGCGTCTCGAAGAACGAGGAGCCGTGGCCGTCGACCCAGTCGCCGAGACGGACGAGGAACATTGGACCGAGGGGGACCTCGTCCGGGCGCTCTCCTATGAGGCTGGTGATCCACCGAGTGTGTACCTGGACGATGTCGGGGTCGGTGCGGTAGCTGCGTTCCTCCAGGGTTTCCTCGATGAGGCCGGCCCTCGCATCGGCGCGACCCGCCGAGAGCTCGTATCGCGATTCGTGACGGGCCCACATCCGATAGACGGAGGCCCGGGCTCTCTCGATCACCCAGCAGGACCTGAGTAGGTCCCGGATGATGGTGGCGGCCAGATCGGTGTCCGAGGGGCTCATGGGGGCCGAGGATAAACTCGCGCCGTCGTTACCTAGACAGGGAGAGAGCTTGAGCACAACAGGCGACACCGACGCGGCCGGCCGTCTCACCGACTGGGACCGCTACTTCCTCAACATCGCCCGCGAGACGGCGCGCCGCTCGAACTGCGTGCGTCGTCAGCACGGCGCCGTCATCGTCCGCAAGAGACGCATCCGTTCGACCGGGTACAACGGACCACCCTCCGGACACCAACATTGCGATGAGGGAGCCTGCCCCCGGGCCAGCTCGGAAGCGGCGTCGGGTTGGGGGCACGACAACTGCATCGCGATTCACGCAGAGGCGAACGCGATCCTCTACTCGGCTCCCGAACAACGCGAGGGAGCGACGATCTTCATCACCGGCGTTCCCTGTTTCGGCTGCGCAAAGCTGATCGCCAACTCGGGCATCACCGAGGTCGTCGCGACGGGGGAGCCCTACGGCGAGTGGGATCGCGTCCGCGAGTTCCTGCTCGACTGCAACGTAAGGGTCCGCCTAGTCAACTGAAATCTTCTTAAGAATCGGACCCCCTTGAGGGCCTCCTACGTTCACAGAAAAACGCCAGAGGAGGAAGAGTGAGGAGACGGAGGCTCCGCGGGCTCGCTGCCGTCCTCCTATTACTGCCGGGAACTGCATGTGAGTCTGGGACTAGGGAGACCGCGACCGAGACCCGTCCCTCAGGTACCGCCGCACCGGTCGGCTCTCCCCGTCCCCGGGCATCACGTGAGTCCATCGAGTACGGGCCGCCAGACTTCTTCCCTAACGCGGTCGCTTTCTGGGATGCGTCGAACGGCATCGTCGTCGGCCGCATGGTCAGGCGACCTTGCGGGAGAAGCCACACCTGCCGCGGGTCGATACGCATCACCAAAGATGGCGGGGAGACGTGGACCGAGCAGTTCAGAGGTGGTCCGGAGGTTCGCGACGTAACGATCACCGGCGCCGGGTCGGCGGTAGCGACGCTCGGAAGAACCGAGTTCCAAAGCTGTCTTGCGAATGGCCTGGTCCATACCGTAGATGGAGGGGGCACTTGGCGCCGACTGAGCCAGGCTCCCGTCTGCGATCCGTCCTTCGACACTCCATCCACTGGGTGGGCCCTGCATGAGCCGACGGCGCGGCACACTCCGCGCCTTGCTCACACGACCGATGGTGGCCGGAGTTGGACGCTCGAGAAGAATCCTTGCCCGCGCGTTGTACACGTACCCGTGTCTTTGTCATTCCCGAGTCCACGCCAGGGCTGGTTGGTCTGCGTGGGGGAGCCGGCAACGGCGATGGAGTCCAAGGCGGTCTTGCAAACAACCGACGACGGGAGCGGGTGGAGCGTGCAATCCGCGGTCGTCATGGGAGCCCCTCCGCACGATGTTCCGGAGGGCGGGATCCCGAGCACGGGCCATCCCTCCGGGATGTTCTTTCGCCCCAGCGGGCGCGGGTGGATGTGGCTGGGCCGGGCCCCGCTCCTGCAATCGGTCGACCAGGGGCAGAACTGGACCGCGGAAAGCCATGTCGTCTCGCCAGACGTCGATCAGATCGCGAGTCTTTGGTTCATCGATGATTCGACCGGTTACGCCTTGCGCTATCGCGGGCGCATGGAACTCCTCATGTCGGTCGATGGGGGAGTCCGCTGGTCGAAGGTCAAGGCCTGGCGGAGCGGGGGCTAACGCATGCTTCCGGCCCAGGGTGTCGTCGCGTTCGATCTGGACGGCACTCTCGTGCCGGGAACGTCCGTGTGCCTGCATCTCGCTCCTTGGCTGGGGCACGATGAGTTACCGGAGCTCGAGAGACGCTATGCGGCGGGAGAGATTACGAATCACGAAGTAGCCGAGCGCGATGCGATCTTCTACGCAGGCCGTTCGCGTCGCGAGGTATGGGATCAGTTGGTCGACGTCCCGGTGATCGCAGGCATCCGGGCGACCGTCGAATGGCTGAAGCGCAACCGCTTGGTGCCCGTTATCGCCACGGTCACTTGGCGGGGCTCAGCAGAGTTCTTCAAGGAGAAATATGCCTTCCGAGCCGCTTCGGGGTGCGAGTTGCAGCAAGAGGCCGACGGGACTCTATCGGGCCAGGTGGCCCGGCACTTCGAGGCGGCGGACAAGGTCTCGTTCGTTCGAGAGTTAGCGGAAGCGGAGGGGTTGGGCTTCGATCGAGTGGTTGCGATAGGGGACTCGACCTCGGACATCCCTCTGTTCCGCGAGGCTGGGCTCGCTATCGCGCTAAACGCGACGAGGAACGCTCGTGATGCTGCCCACGTGTCGCTCGAGACAGACGACCTGCGTGAGGTGATCCCAACGATCGAGAGCTTCTTCGCGACCACCTAGCGGCTGCCCGCTCTCCGCCCATTCCACGGACAGTCCCGCTGAGCGGGATTGATCGTGGAATGGATGACTAGGGGATCGGTTTGGTTGCTTCGATGAGCGTCGCCAGGCGTTCCCGGTTCCTGCTCGTCACGTGCAGGCCGGTGTCGGCTATAGCTTCCGCGATGTGAGCGCCGGCCAGCATCCAGGTGGGTCGCCGGTCCTTTCTGTTCGGCCTCAATCGGGTCGTCGGGAGCGTGATGACCGAGACGAAGAGGCTTCCGCCCGGCGCGAGCACCCGCGCCAGCTCCGACAGCGACGGACGCAGGCCCGGGATCACCTGGAGCCCGTTCGTGCACAGGATCGCGGCGAACGCTCCGTCGGGGAAAGGCAGTCTGTGCACGTCCCCCTGCAGCGTCCTGAGGTTGTCGAGCCCGTTCTCGTTTGCAACCTCGGCAGCGCGCAGGACCATTCCCCACGCGATGTCGACTCCGACGATGAGTCCGTCGTGCTCTCGCGCCGTCGGCACCGTGTAGTAGCCGGTTCCAACTGGAAGGTCGAGGATCGGCCGGCCGGCGGCTAGTGCGACGGCCTTGCGACCCTGTTCGCGCACGAGGTCGGGCATCTTCCCCGCGAGCAATGGGAACGTCCCATGGACGACGAGCGGTTCGTAGAGGCGCTCCGCCGCGGCCGAATAGACCGCGCGCACGATGCGTTTGGCGCGCTCGCTCTCGTCGGGCATGTCTCAGACCTCCGGAGCGGCTTGCGCCACGAGGTCCTCGTAAGTGCACTCTTCAGGATCTTTGTCGCGGCGCAGTCCCTTGAAGGAGGGAG